>NZ_JBMKIF010000028.1:0-55991 GCF_049238025.1 Enterobacter cloacae complex sp. IR5458 | reverse complement strand
GGGAAGATGCGTGATCTGATCCTTCAACTCAGCAAAAGTTCGATTTATTCAACAAAGCCCCTTCAAAGGAGAAAATGATGTATCTGCATCTTGTGCCCCGTATTCTTCACCATATGAAAAACAAGTGTACTCTCGTGTCAGTTTCTGTACCTGAATTGTCACTTGAGCTTAAAGCTGATTCGCTGGTGGCAATGAAACCTTATCCCAACAAGTCCTACCACGTTGTCATGTTGAAGGGGCGACGTGCATTAAATGGCTTTCTGGTAAAAAGCCCACGGACTTTAACTGAGTTCACAATGATAACAATCTGGGAAATTGAAGGCTTTGGAAAAATTAGTCATACCGTAAAAACGCTCGTTCAGGACAAAGACTATGACTTGGTCTCCCATGATGTCCTTTTGGCACATGCATACCATCAGAGGGAGGAAGAATTGGGGTACCGTGTACATCCATCCTATGACAGTCTAGCTCCCGTCGATTTTGAACCAACAATGCAGTCAAGGTACATAAAGGAATCCGATCTTTCCCACGACGTATGGGAAACCTATTCATGGGGGGAATTGCTGCGTTCGCGTGAAGAGACATTTCTGGCGATGACCATGTCATCTGCTCGTTTAAGCCATCCAGCATTCATCAGAGGAAACCGACTTCCTCAAACTGACCAGGCCATCATTATCAGTTCGTAACGACCTTTTATTCTTTTTGATGCCAGGCGAGTCTCCTTTTGCCTGGCCACTTTGATTTATTGCCTGGGAGTAACCTATGGATGAGCAAGATATTCTCCGCGTTATAAACGGCCGTGAGATTGATGCTTCTGACCTCCTGGAAGAAGCTATGCCGAACGCAGCCCGACGCTTTTATCGTTTAACTAACAGCATGAACAAATTGCTTTAGGAGGTCAGGGAGCACTTTCCTGACGCGATGTATTACTCTGCCAGCGGAACGGTAAGCCTGCTGTTGGGGAGCAGCCACGACAACAATGACCATCCGGTTAGAGAAATGGTCGCTGTAAGGTCACCAGATCTAAACATTGAAGGCGGTGATTGGTAGGTCAAGCAGGGGATCTATGTGCACTTCATGTCCTAACTTCATCCAGTGCTGAATTCAGTGCACAGACAGTAGGGGACTTCTCCTTTAATCAGAATGGCAAAGGGTTACGTGAGGATCAGATTCTATTTTTTTGCCTCGAAAACGGATAAACCCAGGTTTTGGCGCTTTAACCGAAAAATCAGCAGAACGGTAAATGATAGGCTGTCATGGATAACCATTTTGAGGCAAAAATGAACGTTTCAACTGACAGCAGCAACATATCGATAGCAGAACTCAAAGAAGAATTTATACCCGGTCTTCTGCTTAATGCTGGGGCAATAAGCCATTACGGCGACTCGGGTTTATCTTCGAAGGCTATGGATAAGTATTCAAATCTTCTGGAGAAAGACGCAGTTACCGCTTTATCAGGAGCCTTGAACCGTATCGTAAGTGCCTTAGCGGAGGCAGATCCACGTTCTATCAGTAGCAATCCATCCTGGTTTTCCCGCTTTACGGGCAAACACCTTGAAAAGCGCGTTCGTTACCAACACGCACGTGAGAAGGTGGAAAATCTTATTAATGAGGGGAACGGATATCTGACACATGTGAATGAGACGCTACTGGCTTTAGAAGAGCTGCTTGAAACATATGTGTCAGAAATCAAACGCCTTAAAATTTTTATCCAGGCAGGCCATGAGTTCCTTAGGGATTCTACCGAAGAAAAAAATAGTGACGATCTAAGCCTTGTCTTCGATAAACCGAGGGAAAGATTTGCCAGACGTTTAGCTAACCTGGCAACACTGCTTGCGTCTCATGAAATGGCCGCCATGCAGATGGAAATCACTCGCGGGACTTGTATAGATATTGCTGACCGCTTTAACGAAACTATAAAAGTCCTGGTTCCAGTATGGCGGCAACACACACTTTCGCTGTTATCAGTAAATAACACTGACCCTACGATTGTTAGAAAAGCTAATCAGGCCCACGAGGCTCTTCTAAAAAGCCTGCGACAAAATTTAGAGGGATTCCAAAAATGATTAATAATTTGACCACCAAAACTGAGGTTGTTGCTTTTACTTTGACTTCCGCTGAACTGGAAAAGTTCGGGCTGAATGAGCAAGATGAACAAGAGATTAAAGCCGTCGCGGAATGCATTAATGCCGATGATCCAGGAACAGTTTATCGTTTTGGCCGGGCAATGGGGGAAAACACTGCTAATTATGCGGATAGCCTGCTTGAGCAAATTCGCAATAAAGATTTAGACGAAGCCGGGAGCAAATTAACTGAAATTATCAACCTTGCAAGAAATGTAAACATCTCGAACTTAACTGAAAGTCGTTCAAATCTGCCAGTTATTGGCCCTTTGTTGGATAAAATCCGCACCCGTGGGAAGAATTTCGCCGCACAGTTTGAATCAACTCGTGAACAAATCGATGCTCTGGTTTCAGAGGTTTCAGTTACACAGAATAGCCTCGGTTCTAATAATATTTCGCTCCAGCAAATGTTTGATGAAGTCGTTAAAGAACACCACTTAACAGGTGTACATATTGCTGCCGGTAAATTAAGGCTGGGAGAATTACAATTAAAAGCAGAAAATCTCAGAGCTAATGTTGGTAACAATCCTGCTAAGTTCCAGGAAGTATCTGATCTGGATACGCTAATTGCTAATTTAGAAAAACGTATTGGCGATTTAGTTGTTTCTCAGCAGTCTGCTATGCAAGTATTGCCAATGGTACGGATTATACAGGCAAATAACCAAAGTCTTATCGACAAGTTTCATAGCGTCAAAGAGGTTACTGTCCCTAATTTCAAGCGTCAGTTTCTGTTAGCCATTTCTCTAAATGGACAGCGTAACGCTGTAAATCTTGCCAATGATATCGATAATGCCAACAATGAGTTACTCCGTAGTAATGCAAAATTACTGCATCGCAATGCAGTAGAAACTATGAAAGCAAACCAACGGCTGGTTATTGATATAAGCACCCTTAAAGAGGTGCAGGATACGCTTATCCAGACGGTTGGCGATGTTGTTAAAATCCAGAGAGAAGGGGCTATTAAGCTCAGGGAAACAGAAAAACAGGTTCTTGCCATGCGTGAGAATTTGCGCACCCGACTGACACAAAAAGGGGTAGATCATGGTGCGTAACCTTAAGAGTAGTGACGATTTTTCCCGTGAACTGTCATTTCTTTTTCACCGGTCTATAAAGATTAGAAATTCAGGTTTCGCGATATTTGGTGCGGGCCTGCTGATAATGATTTTTGGTCTTTGCTTGTGGTTGCTGTCATTACACCTCTCACCTTCAGTTCTGGACTTTGATATTGATGTGCCCTTGTCATTCTTCAATTCATCTGAAGGTGAAGATAAGTTAGTGGTTTCGGATTTTGGCGATGCATTTGGAGGCTTCCTAACTACATATTCTAAGTTGCTATTAGGGATTATGGGGCTATTAGTAGTTTCTTCAACTGCCTTTAAAATTTTAAAGGGGGAGGAAATAGGTGAGATATTCCCGATGCTTCTAATTGCTGGCGCTTTTCTTATCGGCTTGTCAGTTTTTACATCTGCTTTAGGTTCGGAAGAGACTGATGCCACTTCAGCTTCGACTGTAAAGGTTATCAAGAAATATGTAAAACATGAAAAATACGATAAACTTGTCGCATATTTAAATGATAGTAATTGGCCCTCAGGCGAAGAGGTATCTGTAAACTATTTAAAGGCGCAACTACATATAAAACTCGGCAAGCCAGATGTGAAGTTAACACAGAATGTTGTTAGGGCGTATATGTCTGGTGTATTACAGTCAAATATTCCCGTGAAAGTTCGTTATGCATTGGAAAAGACAGCTTTAGATAAATCCGTCTCACCACTTGCGATTCGTTATGAGCAAAAACGTATGTCTAAATCACATACCTTTTCAAAAGCGTCGGTTAATTGTCTTAAAGTAGGTAGTCCCGTCGCATTCGTTGGCGTTTTGTTCGCTCTTCTTGGTATAAAAATCAGGCGGCGAGTCAGATTCTTAGAATCAAATTGAATGAAAGCCCGGTACGCTGGGCTTTTTTATTCAGTAACTTTTATCAAATATGTAGTAATTTACCGGAATCTGCTTCTCCAGCTTGTTAGCTGAAAAGCTTACTCAAGTATAATAATCTACTTCTGATTATGTTTTTTATGGTTTTATTTTTACACAACTTATTAAGGATACATGATGTGTAACTTTACTCCTGTTCAAATTATTGCTGATTATATACTGAGGTTTCTTAAAAATAATACTGATGCCAAGCTTTATGAGGCAATGCAGCGTCTTGAAAAGAAAATTGGTCAGTTTGTCGCTGATGGGGTTGATGAACATCAATTACGCTCTTCATTAAGCAAAGTCTGTCGATCTCGTTCCAGGGCGGCTCTTAAAGAGGAGTGTGAACAACTCATTCCATAAAAAGAACATCATACGGGAAAGTTACTTTAACGGTGAATGGCTCGCTTCTGGCGGTTTAAGTTGACGGCCATTCCTACCATAGCCATCATAAAGTATGATTAGCATTCGAGTGTGGCACTACTAATTTTAATGGGCTACGCATTCAGTCTCCACCTCTCTAACTATAAAGGTTCTTTTCATGTCCAATAGCTTCGATAAGCCGCAAACGCTCCCGGTACATAATTCTGATGCCGAACCCTTTTTTCCGAAAAACCTTGGTCCATTTATCGAGCAGGTATCCGGAAGGGATCTGGCAATGCTCACAGAATCAGAGAAGGAAAAACTTGCGCACCTGATCAGAACTGGGCGTAAATATGGAGTTTCTGTCGCTATCGTTCCTGATACAGATTCTGCTGAGCTTCATGAATTACTGTCTAATGCCGATTCCATTGAAAGGCAGTTTTCCATCTATGAACGCATCCAGACGAAGATTGCGTTCACGCGGTGTCAGGAAGCATAAACAAAGTGAGAAATACAACTACGTGGTATGACGTAGAACATATTGAAATCACCACAGGCGAGCGAGGCGGCAGGATATGGGTGCTGAAGCTCTCCTGTGGCCATACAGTATTTCGCCGAATACCTCCTATACGTCTTCATAACCTCACAGCTTTTTCTCTGCGGGAGCCCCCAGAAAAATGTCGGTGCTCTCTTTGCAATTCAAGTCCATAATAAAGCCTTTTTAAAGGCCACAAACTGCATATCACTGGATAAATCATCCTCTACAGCGTTCATTCTTAAACGCAAAATTTATATTTCATTCATTCTATTTTAAAAGCGTTATAAAAGACGGAATCCTATTTAGTCTGTTTGATGCTTAAATCATCTTCAGTGCCTTTTATCTTTTACCCAGCGACTTTAACATTAACCTGAGCAGAAAACTTGTTTTCAAACTAAGTTCGAAAACTTTCTGCTCAGGTTATTAGCCGGGTAAGCCACTTTGTTATATTTGTTTCATGTTAACAGAGGAGGCGATATGCAAATTGAAAAGGTGATGTCATTACTTGAAGTGCTTTCAAGCTGGCTTGAAGATAACATCAATATGGATTCTGAAATTATCTTTGATAATGACGAAGATAATACCAACTCAGAAATTCTGTATCCTGCTGTAGAAAAGGCTAATGCCGTTTTGCGCAAAATGGCATCTTTATCTTCAGATTCTGTTCATGCAATTCGACAGCGCTTGCAGCTTGCCGTAGAAGGCAAAGCTGAATTGTCCCTCAAGGATGTGGGAGAGCTTCTGCTGGCAACAAAGTATCTGATGTTGTCCACTGAAGAGGGAGAGTAAGCCTGTGACCACTCTCGTATTTGAAATGGCAGATATCAATAAACTGATCGAAGAAATTCGCACCGCAAAAACGTTTTCGGTCACCCCAGATCAGATCTATGACCCGGCATGCTATCCGGGGGGAGCCCTCCTTAACGCTGAGGGACAGACTGAAGAAGAGGCGCGTAAAGCTGGTAGGGTTTTCTTTCCCTCATCCTCAAAAATTGCCAGCACACATCTGGTGCCAAAAGTGCTTCTCGCGCACAGTCATGGTGTATACCTGATCACTAATGCTGAGCTTGAGGGCTCTCCCGCATCCCGCGATACTGTGGCTTACGCCCAGGGGATGAATCCAAAACTGGATGAGGACTGGGATTACGCTTGTGATGCCGCTTTGGATGGGTCTGATTGTAGCTATACCATTCCCGTTGAGTGGCTGGAGTTAGCGGTAGAGCAGGGTTTTCAGGAGTTTCGACTTCGAATGAGTGAAACCAATATCAAACTTGTCAGCAAATAGTATGTCCTTGCTGTATCCAGTCAAACATTGTCCGCCAGTCGAGCTGCTGGCGGATTGTTTTATATAAGGCCGGGAAGGTATGTCAGGTTTAAGCAGTTCCGCCCAGAAGCTTACAAGGGCGCAGATTTACGTGTTAAGACGGATGGCATCCGGCACGATCTATGATATCTCTGGCAATTTCAGACGGGCCAGAGAACGGCGTACGTTTATGGGGAATCCTGATGATGTGACGTGCAGGAGCTCTCCGGTCCTGTTCCGGCTGGGCCTCGTGGAGTTATGCCAGCCAGTAAGGCATCTGGAGCCAGGTTTATACTATCGGCTCAAGTTGAGCTCCTCAGGGCATGAAGCTCTTAAGGCGAACGCACACCTCTAACATTTGAGATAGTTCGTTCGCAGCCAGGAAAGTAACTTTCATCTCAAGTGTGACCCTTACTACCTCATTTATGAGTAAAACCCCCCTCTGATATGTCGAAAATGCTCATTTATACGAAAATAGTTTCTCTTCAGGTGTGATGTAATTACTGAGAATTCTCCCTGAATGGAAGGCAACCGATGAAAATGTTTTTTACCCCTTATGTTCGTATCGTTTTCTATTTTTGCGCATTGATTTTTATTGTTTACAGTTTCAGTGATTTTTTCCAGGGCGTCCCTGACAGCACCTTCTTCAGTGCGGTCATCACGCTACTTGTTATCGGAACCATTGTTGCCCGGCATCTGGATCGCAAAAAATCTCTCAAATATACTTCACAGATTTAAGTTTCCACTCAGGCCACTCTCGGGTGGCTTTTATAATTTAATAAGGACCGGTTCATGCATAACCACGAAATTCAGACCATTGCTATATTTAGTGCCCAGTATAAAAACATCGAAGATGCTGAAAATGCAGGTGCTTTATATTCAGTAGATATTGAATATCCGATGACACTAAATGATTTATCGCGGCTTTGCGACTCTATTGCCGAAGCAGTAGGTGTGCCTGGCGGCGTCAAATACCAGTTCGTGTCCCAGCCGGAAGCGCATGAAACCAGCTTCTGATAACCAGTAACCAAACTGCCTAAAAGCAGGTGCAAAGCCATGAAACAAACAAAGTCTTCTATGTCACGTATTGTGCAGCTGTACGACGGGAGCCGATACGGAAACTGCGAGCAGGCTGATAACGAAGGAGAGCTTTTTACGGTGGTGTTGAATAAGCCTTCGCAGATCGATGACATCCGTAAAATCGTAGACACAACCGCCGAAGTACTTGGCAAAGCTTTGCCAGTACTCCTCTTTTAAAGCTTACATCCGTGAAGGATAATTACGGTCTTACTACTTTCAGTTTTTCATTCCAGTGCCGTCCATTTTAATTTATCGATTTTAAGCGGTCGGCGCTATTTCATTGTTTCTTTTCCGACTGTAATTCCTTATATATAGGAATATTTCAAAGAATTTATCTCAGGTTATTTGTGGCGTGGTGCCAGTTGTTATAATGATTCCACATAATCTGGAGAGTCAATCATGATCACATCTCTAATGAATTTCCGCGATTTAACCGGAGAGGCAGTCATCCAGGCGCGGCAATGCGTTATTAATGCTGAGATCGAAGCGGCCCGGGAAAAGGTAATTCATGCTCGTTCGTTATTCAAAGCGGGTATACATAATGTTGTAAACGGTAGTTCTGGCATTAAGGCTGCGGCAGCACATTTTCTGGTGATAAAACGTTTACAGACTGACACTCGGTATCTGGACGCGGTTATCACTGATAACCTTTGCATGTTTTCTCCTGAGGGTTATCTGTATCTGTTTATGCAACAACGTTATTTCCTATAAAACAATGGGTTAGGTAAGTATCTTTCCATTAAAAACATTAAAAAGGTGACTTGATGAAACCATTTGGACTTGCCGGAAAACCCCGGCCCGAACCTTGCGGCTGCTGCTGGTATACCCGTGAGGACTGCCCTTACGTCAGCGCAAAACAGATCTATCGCCGCAGGCAGCGCAAGGCAGAACGCCAGCGTCAGCGCAGCACCATTGTGATGGCCGTTTCTGAATTTCGCTGACCTCTTCTGGAAATATCATTTTTTCTCCAGAAGAATTTTAAAATAAAGGGAAATCTTTTCACGGGTATCTGATGTTTATTGTTTATGGTAAATTGCGCCACATTAATTGTTTGTGGCGCAGTTCGTGATGGCTTAAGGATATAATATGAAAATCAGCCAGCTGGAATCCGGGATGCAGGTTTGGTCTGTAACCCGTACCAAAATGGGAAATACCACCATTTCAACGGTCATTGTCCACCCCGTTGTCATTATTGAAATTCATGATAACCATGTGATTGCTCGCTGGAACGGCAATGCACCACGTCGGTTTGGAGAAACGGCTATCAGGGGCTGGAAGAAGGAGAAGCCACTGCTTGTCCGTGAGCCTTTCGGAAATGTTCGTCTGGCCACCCGGGCTGAAAAAACCGCTATGCAGGAAAAAGAGTAATACCCCCTTTTAGCACCCACAATTTCACCGTCCATCTGCCTTTAACCTTGCCTGTTATTAACGGAATCCTTTCTGACTGGGCGGATCCCACGCATAACCTGAACTGTTGGCTAACCGTCTTACAGCCAAATTCCCTCCTTTATCTGGCAGGAGTGCGTCCGTGAGCTCTGTATGATCTACGTGTTTGTTAAGTAGAGCACATAACAGGAGTGGGGTATGACTGAATTAAATAAAAGCCCGTCCGGTTTTTCCGGAGCTGATGTCAGTAAAGAACAGGCTGCCATAAGGGCACTTGTAGAAAGAGTAGTGACCAACTATCGCAGCCGGACAGCACCTGATCGGGTTCAAAAGGCTTCGGTAGCGTTTAATGGGGGATTAATCCTGACCCTGATGCTGGCCTTGACGCTATTGGGCTACCTTGTGGCGGAATTGCTCAGGGGGTATGTTGCGGATAGTTCACCCTATGTGCCCGGTCTAAGTTATTCGCAATTTTCGATGCTTATGGTCGTTGAGCTGTGTCTATGCTTTCTTGCATGGTTTTTGGTTGTCACAGGGGACTATCCCCGGCCGTGGATATTTCAGGTAGTCCCGATGGAGCAGTACTGGTTCTTTGACGAAGTGGATGACGACGATCTTGCCCGGCTTTCCTGTAACCCTTACATCAAGCGCTGGCTACTTGATGAAATGTCCGGTATTCATCGACTGACCTACACGAGGCTGCATGATCGACTGGAGCGCATCTGTAATATTGCATCCCATCTCGAATACAGCCGTATTCAGGCACATAAGATTTCCCTAATCAACGGAAGCAGTGCCTCCTGATCCTACCATTGCATCCGGAAATTAAACGGGCAGGAACTGCACTGTATGTTCCGACCCAGCAGCTGCCCGTTACCCTTTTCTTTAGTATAAAATGACTTTCGCCGACAACCGGAAGTGAATCATGTCAAATAAATGAAAAATCAGTAATTTATGTAGGCGGGGTGTTTGGCTGATCAGGGCAGGGTGGTATAATAACGCTGGTGCTGGAGGCTTTTGCCCCAGCCAGCGGTAACACTGTTTGACTGTGGTAAAAGCAGAAAGCCCCGAGTAATTTTTCAATTAACCCGAGGCCCCTGTATGCTAGTCACATTCAGAGTAGCCTCTTGCCTGCTTAAATGCAAGGAGAAGAAGGCCATGAAAATGCCGAACCAACCCATTGTTTTGTGCATATTAATAGTTTGTTTAACGCTGTTGATATTCACCTGGCTCACACGAAACTCGCTTTGCGAGTTGCGGATGAAAGACGGAACAAGGGAGGTATCTGCTATCCTGGCCTACGAATCCGGTAAGTAGCTGACAAAGAGGGGGGCAACCCCCTCTTTTCGGGGTGTGGATTAGTATGCCATCGGCACCTTTTGAAAGGGTTTCTCCAGTCGGGGAAACCCTTTTTTCCTCCCGTCTTGTGGCATATAGCCTTTTGTATAAATCAAGAACCAGACCCAAAGAGTCCCACTTCACGCAAACCGTTCAAAAGCCTTAGCGTAATCCAGTCGGGAAAAATTTCACCGGTGCTCGTCCGGGCACGTACCGGAAACAATGGACTTCTCACTGGTCGGTAGCTCATAGAACGTAGCCATTGCGGTCAGTCCTTATTCTGTACCCAGTAGAGTTTTATGGCCGTCTGGCAAATCGTTCAAACATTGTCATTTCTGTTCTCGCTGCATCCGGTCAAATGATACGGTGAATTCAGCTCATGGGCATTCGCATCGCAGTCTACGAAGGCACCAGAAGTTTGAGGATGTTACGCAAAGAACAGTTATCAGGTTTGCTGGTGGGCGTAATGCCTACCTCTACTTTACTTCATAGGGATTCTTCTGCGGGGAAGCAAGAATTGACTCAACGTTGTCCGGTCGTACCAGATTTGTCGCGGAAAGCGCCTTTTTGTGAGGGGGGCCGCAGCGCTAAACCTTTTCCTGGAACGACATGAAGGACAGCAGAGCGTCCGCCCTGGAGGACAGCTCAATACAGTCTCCACGCTGCGGTTCTATCTCTTCGTCAATGGTTTCATTGTACCAAATACGCAGCCGCCATCCCTTCGCAGGGAAAGCGCTCTGCATCGCCAGGACCATCCCCTCCGGCGACAGCAGTTCTCGACAGAGGTAGCAGGCCCCGATCCGGGTTGAATCCCGCAGCCACATTACGGGATACTCTTTAACCAGTTGGTCATACACGCATTCTGCCATATGAAAGTAATTTTCGTCAGCCCTGCAAAAATCACACATTCGATTTCCTTAAATGGTGTTCATCGAGATAATTCAGAAAGTTGATTCGCCAAACTACGGGGCATTTCTTTAATGGCGGAGCTTTACATCACTATTTCTGTCATTTTCAAATCCGCCGGATACAGCAATAATTGCACCGAACAGCGGTTTGAACTGCAATGCATCCGTAGGGTATGCGACAATAATAAGGCTCTTCCCGTACTCTTAAAAATGGAAGAGTTTAAAACCCATACTGCTGGGATGAGCGAAGCACGGTACATTATGCCAGCGTATAAGGGCCGTCATAACTTGTTTTTTTCTAGAACACGGCGAAGTTTTCTTACCTGGGAAGCTGTGGAAAGCGTACCGGTTCGGGGATGGCATGCGCTTGCCTTTTCACCTGGTTTGAGTACATAGGCTAATGCCAGCTCGTTCAGAGCCGCCTCAGCTTTCAACAGGGCCTCAATGGCCGTGTTCAGGTATACAGTTCGGCTCTCATGGTTCATCAGGATTTTCCTCACAAGGGTAAAAATGACAGGCGATACCTGCCGTTTACCCTTTGTCTCCGTTAAGAATGGCATCACGGCAGGCTTCCCAGATTACCTGGGCATTAGCATCACACTCCACGAACCCGCCGCACTGATCGTATATCACCTGGTATACCTCAGGGGGAATCTTCCCAGGCGCAACCGGAGTTGAGCGTTTGCCTTTATGAATCTCATCTGCGGTATCACAGACAGCGTCGAGATGCCGCGACATCCACTCAGATAATTTCAGACCCTCTCGATTTGCCTGTTTTACATAGCGAACCTTTCTGGAAACCGTAGATCGCATCTGAATCTGTGTCACAGCTGGCACATCTTCTTTCATGGCATTCTGTAATGCAGCTTTGGGCTTTTTCATGTTCATGGTTGCTTTAAATTATTCTGGAGTTCGTCTGATATAAATGCTGACGTGATCTGTCAGCGTCGCTTAAATAGTTTATCGCCTTCCGCCAGTTCGCCGTTGAGCTGTTCAATCACGCTCCAGATGAGCCGATCATCCGGCGTTGAGCCTGCACACTCTTTCACGACCGCCACGGGTCTAAATTCTTCAGGGTCTGCCTGCCCGGAGGTGAAGAGCCTGCTCTCAATCCAGTGGGCCCCCTCTGTGCAGCAGTGGCAACTGGTTTCAGGTGGTTCATCCAGACCGTCCACTCCACAGGCTGAGCAGGTGAACAGTTTGCGAGACCCACCAGCCAGTGGCGTATCGCAAGCTGCTGGAAGTGCGCCAGCATTGCGCCAGTACAGCACATGATTTGAATCGTAGCAGTGTCCATGAAGCAGAAGCGAAACGCCGCAACTGCGAGTTTCAATGGCTTTGCCTGTGCCAAGGTATTGCCCGATCTCGTCCCATACGTCCACTAAGGTGTCAGGCAGCGGACGCGTAACAGGGAACTTAGCGCAGTCGTCCGGGGTGCCTTTAATGCAGCAGAGGGCCGAATACGCAAGCTCCTGCATTTCGTAGGAGTACTGACCACATACCACGCGTTCCAGTTTGTCGATTAGTTGTTCTTTATTCATCATACTCAGCCTTATTAAACAAATTCATTACGCCACTGGCACCATCTGGCCGGAGCAGACTGCGGCCCGGTAGTAGAGCCGCAGGGGGTGTCGCTGGACTAACAGGTGCTCAGTGAGTCCCGCACTTCCTCATGACTGGTCATTTTCAGAAGAAGCTTTCCAGGGCAGCGTGGTTCCGCCTGTGAACGGGTGACGTCTTCGTTGATTGCCTGGATATGAGCAGATTCAACGGTCCGACGCTGTACGACATGGTTGCTCAGGTTGAATTCGCACTGGAGCCTTCTGGCATCAGAATCCGCGTTCATTGCAATACGTTCATCAAAGCGGCGGTTCATTCGCAGAGCCTCTTCGTGAGCTGCATCAACAAGGGTGCGTCTGGTGACATAGTCGTTACCAGCAAAAAACGATAGCTGAGCGTGTTCCGAAGAGTAGTCGGAGCTTCCCTTACAACGGGCAATCGCGGCTTCAGAGTGCAGGATTAATGAACTCAACCGTGAACAGACGTCATTGATGGTGCCGGTTTTCAGACAGTCGTGGATAAGTGTCCAGGCGGAAATGCTCAGCGGGCGGCTGGTGATCACATAGGGATTGTAATGATCAACCGTTACGATAGTACGCAGTGAATGAAGCGATTCGGACTGCGTACGTAAGTCACGGCGAACAGTACATGCCACCGAGGCAACATCTTTACATTCTTTGTCGGACATCGAGTCCAGTACGCGGATCTCCACCTCTGCCGCCTTTGAGGCGATATGCGCACTAATCTCACCCTTAAGACGTTTGTAGTCAGCCTTGAAGCTTCCCACGCTGTCAATATCGATCCAGTAACCACAGCTGTAACCAGCATTACCAAACTCGTCATCTTTCTCATAGTTCGGACAGCCGTCATTGCTCCAGCCAGCTTTTTCCAGCAGCTCGTCAATAGCGACCAGCTCAGCCATTGGTGCATGTTCGATAATGAAATAATGGACACGGCCCCAGGCATATGCGCGTGAACGGCCATCAACAGAAGTATCAGAAGTCGTCTGACGGGAAAGTTTCATGAGGTACTCCAGTTCTGCCCGGTACCGCCGGGGCGGTGGTGCGAAAGCCGCACCATGAATGACACTATGATCCTCCTAACTTCTATTGTCAATACAATTGAAGTGGCGTTGTATTTATTCATTATTTGGACCCGGCTCGTACGGAACGACCGTCGGGACTTGCCAATTATTCTGCGGTGAGCAGGGGGAAGGGAACATCCCACCGCTTGTTTCAAGATGTACAGCCAAGGAGGGCGCAGAATGCCTGACAGAATCATCGTGCAGCGGTAGCGAAAGACCTGACAAACGGGAAAAGTATCCTTTTATTCCAAAGCCAACCTCAGCTTTTAATGTCGCCAGTACGTTTCTTAAACATGCCAAATCGGTCTCTTATACGGCCGGATGGGCCCGATGAAAACGATAAAATGAGAAACAGAACCCGACACATCGCTGCTCTCTGGGAAAGCCGGTCAGCAGATGGAGCGCCAGGAACTAAATCCGCTGGTTTTAATAATGATTGAGGAGAACAAGATGAAAGATAACAAGACACGTCCTGTAGACTCGTATGCTCATGCTGATTTCATGGAGTCCGTCTTCAGCAACCTCAGGGCTTTCTGTGATGCGGAATGCCAGCGGCTAACTGCCGGTTATCCCCCAACTGTCAAACCAGAACAGCAAAGCACTGACGGCCAGCTGTCGGCGGCATAAATCATTACCTGCCAGTTCGTTCAAATTTCCGCTTCCTTAAGCCCGGGCCAAAAGCCCGGCTCAATCCAAAAACTGAACGTACCGGTTTACCTCTATATCTCCTCAATCCCCTGCGACTTACAAGAGACCCGCACCGGTTTAGCCATTCCTGTCCTGCCACTCTCTCATCACTGGCCCAGACAACCGGAAAAGTAACTTTTCTCTCCGACTCACCTTCTGAACCAGCTATTTTGCTTAAACGTAAAAACGGCCCACTGTTGTGAAGATTTAAAACGGACGGATCGAGTAGTATTGTCTCAGGAATTTTTTTTAAGAAAAGTTACTTTTTCTTCTGTGCAACCTATTAGAAAAAATGTCGAACCTGGTATTGTTGTGTTGTAGCGCAGTTAAACAACCAACCAAAAGAGAGAACAAAAATGTCCGCAATCGAAACTGAAGTAAAAAACAACAGCAACGAAATCAGCCTTCGTGGTTACCTGGAACGCACTGGTAACGGTGCCCGTAAAGGTAACGGCCTTATCATTGACCCTTCGGTTGTTGTAGAGCAGGAAGGCTTTAACACCCGCACGGCCGGTATGGGCGAGCTCTACTATTCAATGCCTCACGTTGTGGAACACCTGAACAGCCTGGCCGATGCCTACATGGAAGACCCGTTCAGCGTGACGCCTATCGTTGTTCAGATGGTTAATGGCGTACCTGTACTGCGTCAGGGGGCTTGCCGTATCCGTTCCATCGCTATTGCAAACCGCCAGCTGGAAGCAGAAGGGCGTGAACGCATTACTCGTATTCGCTGCGAAGAGTTTCGCGGTAGCGCTTCAAAAGCAGAACTCTTCACCCTGACCGGCAACTCCAACCTGGCGCTGTCTGTCGTAGCTGAAGCGCTTTCAATTAAGCGTCTTGTTGAAGATAAAGAAGAGCCTAAGACCTTTGCGGAACTGGCAAAAAAACGTGGTAAATCAGAGCAGCATCTTCGCCAGATGGTTCGCGTACTGGACCTGCCTTCTGAACTACAGACCATGCTTGTGAGCGATCAGGTGAGCATGTACGTTGCGCTGGACGAGTATATGTACAGCGGTGAGGATGCGGTAGATAACATCAACAAGGCGATCTCCATCTATGGTAAAGCGACGAAAAACACGCTGAAATTCGTCAAAGCTGCCAAGGTAGAAGAGCGCATGGCAGATCCGCAGACTCCGGAAAACTCCGGTGATGAGCAACCGGCAGGTAATGCTACCGTTAACACCCCGGTACCGGATCAACTGAATGATGAAAGCAATACAGAGACGCTGGTTACGCCACCGGTACAGGAACCAGCTCCGGCTCCAAAGGACAGCGCTCCTAAACAGAACCCGGCAGGTAAAGCACCATCCATGTCCAGCGTTCTGAACAAAAAGACCGTGACCGTCATTGCCGACACCGCGATCCCGATTTTTGAACGTATTGCTGAAGAAGCCAAGCTTAAAGAAGGTGAATCTGTCAGCACTGATACTTACACGCTTGTTCTGACCAATGATGAAATGAACGATATCATCAATGCTCATGCTGACCTGAAAGAGTACCTGCGTAAGCATGCTGAGAAGATGAATAAGGGACAGGCATGATTTTCTGACCGACCCCTCCATCCGGACGGGTCGGTAACTTTTTCAGGACAAGGGGAAACAGGGCAATGAAGAAGGCTTTTATCAACGTAGACAAGACTAACCCACTGCCAGTCCTGACGGATTCGGTGACCCGGGTAAGTATTCAGTGCACGGCAAAAGATGAAAACGGGGCAGGGATCGAAGTGAACATCCTCGACCTGATTCAGGATCATGATACGGATGAAGTGAAAGTGCAGTTTGGGAGCTCGCCTGTTCAGGCTCTGGCGATGCTCCGCCGGGTTATGACAGCACTGGAAAAGCAGGCAAATGCAGAACTGCAACAGAATTCCTGCTCGCGTATGCAGTAAACGGTAAAAGCAGAATGTTCCCTACTGGATAAACCCGGTGGACCTCACGGAGAGCAAGTCACCGAATGGTTCACTGTTAAGTGATATACATCCGGATTTATAAGGTTTTGCAGCATCCGAATAGGCAATAAATAGAATTATTTTGATTTATCTCAGCAAGGAAATGGAAAGCTACCAGATTTTAGGATAGCGAAATGCCTGTATCGCTACTCTGCTGAATTAGAAATGATTTTAAACGCAATGCATAATGATAGAATAGCAATGCCTTTAATTATTTGTCACGTCTGAATTATATGTAGACTTACGGAGAGGATATGGTAATTACTTATTCATTATCGGAAACGTTTAATATGTTTTTACGCGAGATTATTGCATCTGGACTTGCAGTTTTTTGCGCATGGTGCGTTTTGTGTCTTTTCTCTGATCAGGAACGAGGTAAAGAGGTTCCTGTTTCTATGAAAAAAATAACTTCAAAGTCAGCTTTCTCCTACTTTATCAGTTCTCAAATTGCCGCTTTTATTATCTCCTTGTTGGGTTCAATCTTAAGCACGAAATGGGACAACATCGTCTGGAATGATGAAATAAGACAGTTTTATCTGCATGTAGGATTTGGGCTGGTAGCTTGTGTATTCTGTCTGCTTGTAATCTTGCATGAGAAATTTATCAAAAGAAATTTAAATGTTTATTCTGGTTATTGTGGTTCACTGGCAGTTAGTCTCACAGGAATCTTTGTACTTTGTGCGTTATATCTGACATTTTCATTACCATTTCATTATGAAGAACGTCTACTTAATGATGCATCCTTGGTGGCTTCGGATGGCGTTGAAAATTCAGTCGTTTTTGCAGACGGTCGTTACTGGGTTTTTGAACTGGGCTTACCATATTTCAAACAGTCATTGCTCAAAGAGGTAAGAAGGGGCAGGTACCAGCTAATCTGCACTACAGAAAAAAAACCAACATGCTGGTCTGGCAAAAAACTTCCCGAAAAACCAACCTCTTTGAAAGCTAGTTCATAAAGATTTAAACTGCTCGCTTAAATCCACACTGGTCCAATTTTGAAAATTTATTGTGTTTTTAAAAGAAATTACAGTGTGGGTTATTAGCCAGTAGGTCGGAGTTTTATATAATACCCAAAAACACAGGAGGTATTATGAAAACCAATCTGGCCTATGCATCTAATTGCTCCGATTCTGTCTACTCCTATATTTATCAGGCACTGCAACAACGCTCTGGTGCCGAGAATGAAAGCCTTTATCAGCAGGCCATTTCCAGCTGCTGCACAGATAAACAAAAAAAGAAACTGGCCGGGTATTATGCCGGTCCATGGCAGCTGCTATTCAACGCGTGGTGTAACAATCGCGTCCCTAACACAGCGGTGCTGGCCCTTTTACTCCAGCAGTGCTTATCTCATTTCCAGTGCGAAGAAGTGATCGCAGCCTGGCAGTAACCCTATCAAGCCCCTTCGTATAGCGGAGGGGCAGGAGATATCTCATGTACAGAAACGACAGAAACGTGGATTCCTTCAACCTGGTTAATGCTCTTCAGCCGGTCTTTCGTAACACCGGCTGTGGGATGTTTGAATATGATCGTAAAAAGCAGAATGAAACCGCTGATTCAATCTTACGAGCGTTGGCGTTAAATGCCGATTTCGCGAGGGCCTTAAAACAGTACGTCCGGATTAATTCTGTACGACGGGTTGTTCAGTTCGATGACGGCTCGGTTCGCTATGGTATTCATGCCGAATTTGAAGGGCATAATAAAATTAATTCCTTCCGTATTTTTAAAGATGAAGATACAGACGCATTTGACTCCTATTTTTATTCGGTTTGCGATAATAAAGCTGAGCTGGTGGATTTTAAAATGGACTCTCTCGATATTCAATTGCAGGCAGTTTTTGAAAAGGTGACAGGTATTTTTCTGTCACATTAAATATTCAAATTTTCAATCCTCGGGCTGATAGACAAAAAACGCACTTTAGAATATAGATGAGATGAATATGAAAAACGTAAATATTTTGGATACCGATATTGCGGCCATTAATGCTCTTTCTGGCGTAGAACTGACTGACTTTCTCACTGCCGGGTATCAGGTAAACTGGTTAGGAGAAAGGGAGGTTTCGCTGGTGGGCTTTCCGTGTTTAGCAAGCAACAAGCAGCCGGTAGAAGTTGGTCCCGGCATTTTCATTAATCGCGTGTACAGCAGAGACAGCCAGTCTCTGAGCGGGAAATTGCGCTATGACCTGTCTAATGGTCTGGCAACGAGTGCATTTTCATTTTTCTCCCAGTCAGGCTGGTATGGGGGATTCCGTGTCGTATCTTTCCGTGACAACGGGCCAGCTGCGTTAATCAACATTGGTATTGTCCATGAGAATGTTTTGAATGCATTTTGTGCTGACTTCCCCCGGGCCAATGTGAGCGTAACCCGTTTTCATTGTGGCATGACGCTTGAGCAGATCCGAATGTTCATTTCAGACACTGCTTACGATATGCCGCTTTATAACAACGAGTCTGACTTTCGCAGGCTCGCCAGTTAGCATGGAGGCTGACTTCAGTGCTTACGCCTAAAAGCCGGTGAGCGAGGTGGCGGAACCGGTTGGCTTCGCCCAGTCTTACTTACTTCTCTCAAGGTACTGCGCTGCAAGCGTACGTAAAAAAAGTAAGTAGCTAAATGGCGTGAGCGATTAGTTCTATACGGGAAGAAGTCATAGTATTCTGAAATGATAGTTATCTCATACGAACGATAGTAATGGAGTTTCTTAATGGGCGTTGATATCTGCTGGCGATTTCAAAGGGAAGAAAAGCCTGGTAAATGGATTAATTTATCAAGCAATTATAAAGGGGACCGATCATATCTCCACTTTGCCTGGCTCGGATTTGATGTAGATCGTGAAAGGGCGAGCACATCAGCAGTTTTTATCCACGCATTACGCGGATTACCTGATGATATACCGTCCGAAGATGATGATTTATTCGGTGAACATTCATACTCATGGCTGACTTCGGAAGAAATTTTGTCAGCCATACCACCCGATAACGCCGGAGAGGTGATCCAGGAATTTGTCGAAGAAGTAAAGCGTCTCCACGTGGAGAACGGCAGCGTCCGTTTCGTCTTTGGATTTGAAGGGTAACCCGTAAGAAAGTAGCTATCTTACCCGGCTAGGTCTCCAATCTCTCAGATGCTCAAAGAGGGCCGGGCATGGTGCCCACACATCCCCTACCATTCCGATTTGATATTCGTCTAATACACCCTTTAAAGAAAACAAGCAGACGGCAATGAGACGTCGGATTAGCGTCAGCAAATATGAGACGTCAGTAGTCGATGTTTGTCCTGCGGAACGTGAATCTGTTTACAAGGGGTAAAGCCGTACCATCCATGAGGGCTCAGAGAGCCGGGGTCTCCTCCAGATCACTGGAAGTTATTGACTCTGGCAGGCCTATCCCTATGACTTTTTCCCGGATGGCAAATTAAGAGCGAACAGGGCCAAATTAGTACTCTTTTCTAAACGGAAATACTGAATCACCCTGATATAACTGGTCTCTCACAAGACAGGAGATCATCAATGGAACGTGTAATATTTTCAGTAATCTTTTTTATGATGCTGGGCGTACCTTTTTACCTTCTTTATAAAATTGCCCGGGACATTTTTGGTACCGCCGGTGCTGGTGAGCCTGCACAATTGCCTCAGGGCAAGCAAAGACGCTCAGGAGGCGCTGGTTCGGGTTCGATCTGGCAAGGACACCATCTACAGGGGAGCAGCCATTTGAACCCCCTCGGAGGTGATTGTAATGGTGAAAATAGCATAGCTGGTGGTTGTGATGGTGGCGGTGGAGGAGGTGACGGAGGTGGTGGTGGTGACTGATAGCCTGCAACTTTAACTATCAGGATGAAACCTATGTCCAGCAACCGGAAAAAGAATTCATTTCAACCGAAAAGCCCTGCCTTAAAGTGAAGCGTATTAAACGTGAAGGATGCTGAATTAGAGGGTATCGGTTTTATACTGAAGCGTAACTGGAAGAAGGATCTGAAATTAACTATTACGGAAAAGTAACTTTCTGACTCACCACGTACGCCCCTCGGTTATGCCATACAGTTTGATACGAAAACAGATCAGTAAGTAGATTGCTATACGCCGGAGAGAAGTCTATTTTTCATGCACCGAACCTGTTTGGCCTGCAATGGAAGCAGGTATAATAATCACATACAAAGGAGGGCATTATGAATACATTTTTATACGTGCTTTTGGCCTGGATTGTTGTGCTTTTTATCGCCAACAAACTGCTCGCAAGACGTAAGCCCAATACGGTTAAAATCCTGGTACAGCGCAACGGGAAAGCCGCAGAGGTTGATGCTGTAGTGGTTCAGGGTTCAAAGAGAGCTAACAACAGTTCTGTTGCGGACAGCGACGCGGTAGATAGTTATTTTGAAATGAATCCTTACTCCCGCGAAAACCAGGCGAATGGTTGGGCTATGCTGGCCAGAGACGATGACCAGCTTAAATAATCAGTTGAGTGTGATGTGTAAAGCAGCTTAAAACTCTAAATGGACGAACAGGGGAGGTGACAAAGATGACAACCAATACAACAACGACCACCTACCGCTCAGAAGAAATCGTGCCGTTCAGACGGCCCAAAGGGGATCTGGATAGTCGGTATATGCCTCAGGTGTATGCAATGGTGCGGAACTGGGCAAGTAACCCTGCTCAATATGGTGAGGGTGTACTGGCCTCCTACCGCCAACCGGCAGTAAACCTTGCCTACCAGGTAAAAGGAACTCGTGTTGTTTTAATTCTGGTACCAGTAGAGTGCGAGCCACCTGGAGTGATAATGACGGAAACAGTCCTGTGGCCGTCACTATCACTTGTAGAAGTCTTGCAGACCTTGCAGGAGGCCTGGCAAAATATTCCGGCGTTAAACCCCTGACGACTTCTGTCAATATCACCGGCTAGTGATTTACCTCTCTGCTGGTGGTCAGCCCGCCTAAGTTCAAATTATCTCTTTCTAAATTAGCCCGGATAAAAATCGGTCCCTCTAAAATAGCCTGCCCTGAGTAGGCTACGTCATACAAAGCGTTGGCCAGTCACCAGCTGGCTGGTGGCCATAATGCTCCACAGGATAAACCGTATCAGAACTACGCAAAGAAAAAGCCCCAACAATTTACCGATGGGGCCTTTTGCAGACATTTTACAGCCTTACCAATGATAGAGCGCTAAGGCTTCTGCTTAGTGAACAGACTTGCCCACAGATAATGGATAAAGTTGAGCAGAATGTATGTTACTCGTTGCTCGAATTTCATCGGGGCTTTGTACTTTGTCGTTATGTTATGAATATGAG
Organism: Enterobacter cloacae complex sp. IR5458; assembly: GCF_049238025.1. Lineage (NCBI taxonomy): Bacteria > Pseudomonadati > Pseudomonadota > Gammaproteobacteria > Enterobacterales > Enterobacteriaceae > Enterobacter > Enterobacter cloacae complex sp. IR5458. The sequence goes on along the minus strand of NZ_JBMKIF010000028.1, from coordinate 34,429 downwards.
TAAGGTCCGTATAGAGCCCTGGCGACTTCCTTGTTGACTTCAACACCGAACAGATGTGCTGAACAGACTCCGGTGTGAACAACCGTAGCCCTCGTCGTTGTTTGACTTTATGGATAAAATCGTCCATCCCCATACATAACCATTCCGGCTTGATGCCATCAAACTTACAACGTCCGTTTATGATGACGACATTGATACATTCCAGTTCTCTAGCCTTAAGAGCAGACTGAATAGCCCTGATGTGCCCCTGGTTTTGCTTAAACGGGTTCTGCAACTTGAGGGTTCGGGACTGAGTCCATTTCCGCCAGTGGCTTTCCTCCAGAGTACCGTAGAGCTTGCCTACGTAGTTTTTCTGCTCTATGACGTATATACCATGTGGGGCTACGAGAATGTGATCAACCTGCGTAGTGCTATGAGCCGACAACTGAAAGGTGAGATCACTAAGTAGCCCCTGAGCTTCTTCAGGAAGCCCAGATTCAATTGCCTTTGCAGTCCGCCGTTCCGCTATGGCAGAGGTCATAAATCCCAACAGACACAGCAACACGACGAAAATAAGGATAATGAAAGCTACCCCCGTAATGCTCCACAGCAGATTGAAAGCATCCATGTTACCTCACAGAGGGGTAGCTGGTGGCATTAACAGATTCTACTAAGCGGGTAGTGGTACCGGTAAGGCTCTCAATATTTGAAGACAGGCTCATCAGCATGCCGAGTGCAGAACGGAGATTACGATGAGGCTCATTGTAGTTTTTGAACGTGTCAGTGGAGTACATTTTTGAAAGACGTGTACGGATCTCTACTGACGTAAGATCTCCATCCACCAGGCCGTACTTAACTGCCTGAGGTGTTGGCCATACACGGCCTGAATAGAGAGAAACAGCATCGGCATCATGACGCGAGAGAAGCTTTTTACCCCGTCCAAGTTCAACATCAGTTATAAATTTTTCATGCATCGTGTTCAGGATCTCCTTCTGCATGAACTCCCTCGTTGAATCGGACAATGGGTGGAAGGGGTCAAGAGCATCTTTGAACTCACCGGCCGTAAGGGGCTCATTCTTGACGCCTACTGTGCTCATGATCTCTGACAGATTCCAGTGGTCCATACGCACACCGATAGAACCGATCAGGGCATTACTGTCGGCATAAATTGCATCAGCGGGCGATACCGCGTAATAGCATGCGGATGCGCATATGCCTTTCACACTAACGATGATTGGTTTATATGAGTCTGCGATATCAGAGAAAAAACGACCGGTACCGCTGGAGAGTACTTCGAGGGAGTTTTGCTTCGACCGTGCTTCATCGCCACGTTCTGTGCTCCCGGTTTTGTTACTCTTGTCAGCGGCTACAGATGAAAGAGAGCCACCGGCATCTGATACGCGTTCAATCTGTGGCTGGTGGTTTTTAAGCGCGTTTATCTGGCGGTAAATAATGATGGCGTCAGAGGGACCACCACCACCTGACTCTGCCTCGATAATAACTGCTTTGGCATGGGGATTATTGTAAGCTTTGGCAAGAGCTGTTGCGATCACTGTTCCATCGCCCGTTTCCGAGCCGGTACCCATCTCGCCAGAAATCCGTATTACAGCTATATGGTCTTTCTTCCCTTCAGCGTCCTGCCATTGTTCGTAAAGATTGTAGAAAGAAAACCCTACAGCGGTCATGGCAATTAGCGACATAGCAACTTTTGCCGTGGTATGAATGCGAAACATCTTATAAAAACGGTCAGCGTTATCATTGAGCGATTCTTTGATATTTGTAGGGGACTTCCTTTTTTTACTGCTTAACATCTGACCACCTTTACATGAGTTTTTGAAAGTTAGACCACAAGCGATTCAATGCAATTCCCAGTATCAATAAAGCGACTGGTGGGAAAAGTTGAGCGATATTGTTAAATAGTGACATATTTGGCATGACCAGGTAGACCATCGTTAAAGCACTGATCACCCAAAATGCTCGAAACCAAATACGATAAAACTGAACTGTAACCTTACCAAATACGTACCTCTTCAATTTCCACTGGTACATTCCATCTGCTAGCATGGCAAATAGATAGGGCAGAAAAACGATTAGCCACCCCAGGATTAAGTTCCACCGGAAAATGGACTGATAAAGTAAGAGGGGTATGTTTTTGGCCATAGTGTAATTAATAGAGGTAAATTTTTCAGCAACAATGTTAATACCTCTGGCTGGTTTTTTGGTGTCAGGGATCAGAATAGTATTCAGATAGTCAATTAACTTATAGTCATGTACCAACCAATTTAAAGTCGCTTCACTATTTGCAATGACAGACTTCCAACGGTCATTTGATATGATGGACCGGCTTGCATTAACCTCCTGAGTAATCTGATATTTGAGCTCCTCAGTATTCTGGAAAGCCAAGCTGTAACCAAAATAAATGACCATGCCAAAAAAAAGCATTGTTCTGAGCACTGCTGCCCTGCTTGTATTATCCGCAGCCATTGCTTTCCCTCCATTCACGAAAAAGAGCTAGCCTCTGATCGTGATTGCAATAGTTGTTACGCCACATCGTCGGGATACCCAGGAGCCAGTGGTACTGTTTAGGTATGATTTGGTCGATGAGGCTTAACTCCGCCAGTTCTTTATGCTCTGCGCTTTTCCACTCGATCTGTCCCACATCAGGAACAAATACAGCGGTCCTTGCTTTTGCGGCCTGGCGGGAAAATTCTATAAAGTTGATGCCCCACGGCGTCCAGTATCTGTACTGCTCGTTTAGGCCGATGTTAAACACCGGCAGAGAAAGAGTTGAGTCGGCAAAAGCCGAAATCACATTTTTGCAGACTCTTGGACTATCTATTTTTTCCTGTTCGGTTTTGAGATGAGTCAGCAGTGCACGGTCAATAATGCTGTTAAAGGTGTTTGTATAAAGGCCATTAGGGTCAGGAAGCTGATCTATGGCAGTAATGATTTTAAATTTTAACCGAGAAAGAAAGGGAGAGTCCTCAATAGTAACTATATGACTATGTGTTGTTTCTGGATGAATCTGGGGTTTGATGCGCTGTACTTGTTTAAAAGAGACACTACCTGGCAAATTAATGAATGCGCCCACCGTGCGTGTTAAATCGACGAAATAAGGCAAAAGATAACAACCAAGCATACGGGCATTCTTTTTTACAAGATCACACCGTACGTCATTGTTATCGAAAGAAATACGGAAACTAACGAATTTACGTTCAGGACCTTCGCTGGTGGTCAGTGATTGAATCCATTCATGGCATGATCCTTGTGGTACCGACCAGTAGCTGGTTTCACGGTCCCCAAAGGGATCAGTCGTGATCAACTCTCCCTTTAAAAGGAAAAGCTCAGACAGGGTATTTGCCATGGAGAATAGGGAATCGATATCGTTGCTCTGACAAAATTTTCCCAAATGATGAAACGCGTTTTTTTCTATCATAGTTAGCCGATCTCGAACTTCCTGAGAATCTGCGTACTTTAAACCCAAAGACTGAAAGCGCCTTTTTACGAGCGAGCGACATTTGCTGACTTTTAGTGCAGAGCTTAAAATTTGCTGGCGCGTCAGGACAATTTTTTCATCCATCAATGCAACTTCCTTAGAAATTTATTAAGATTTTTGATATCGAGATTTTGACGCAAAGTAACTTTTCCGGCCTTCTTGAAAAGCATTTCCGACAGAGTTGTGTTTGGCTTCATTTGTTTCTCAGCAACAGCAATAGGGATTTGGCCTACAACCTTCCTGCCATCTTGAAGCCTGGCAACTATGTGAAACATAGGGACCTGACCCAAGAGATCCTTTGGAATACTCTCTTCTAAAGTTGTCTGCTTTCTTTCTGAGATTGAACCTGAGAAGTTATTATGCGGCAAAGATGTTTCTGAACCGGTCGTATAAGTGACCATATTTGTGCTTATCGCACTCTTACCAAAGTTCTCTACAACAAGCGTCTGAGTAGGAGTATCGTTGACTCGCAAGCTTATATAATTGTTGCAGAGCCCCGTAATTCGATTGGCAGTTTCAACACTTGCCGCAGCAATAAAGTCGGAGATGGTTTGGGTGCAAATAAACAGTGCAATTTTCGCTGCACGACCCTGCGCCAGAAGGTTAATCATAGGGTTGTTAATGGCTGAGTGTGCCTCATCAACAAAAATACTTATCCTGGAATTAGCTGACATATCACCATCTTGAGCGTTGTAGCGACTACCGGCACAGGAGGTCAGATCTGACATTATTAATTGAGAAATAGCAGCTGCTGTATCGGGGTTTGAAAGGCCATCAAGCGAAATGTATAGCACCCCGCCAGTGCTGAACATCCCTTCGCTTGTTACAATTTCTCTTGATGATACTGAGTTCGGGTTAGGAGATAAAAGCTCATTTAAAGGTTTTTCAATGAGCATATCGAAAACAGGCATAATACCTGCGGTCATTTTAGCCATATGCTCTGGGTCGGACATTGAGTAATCAATAAGCTGGGAAACAGTATCTAACCAGTCTATTTGTTCGGACCCCTCGTAATTCATGAAATGAGCCGTAAACCATTCAGCGAGACGCTTGAAACGTACCGGCAAGGTATCGTTAGCGACGTACTTAACTTTTTCGGTCCAGACATCGTAACCATAATATCTCGCGTAACATGACTCCATTACCTTGACTGTAAGATTCACAATAGACATGTGGCTTTTCATGTTCTTGTGAATCAGATAAATAGAAGGCTTTTTCTCTATGTAAGAAAGCCCGGAAATCACATTGGAAACGAGAGCCTTGGCATACTGAACGAATGGGTTAACCTCACCGGGAACTGTCACCAAGCTCAAAAGACGAGATGTTAGGTCAGAAACATTAGTATAGGTGTTGCAGACATCAATACAGACCGAAGATGCTGGCTGGCCAGGATGAAATTTATAGAAAGGAAGACCGAGGGTCTTAGCCTCTTCCATTAGAGATTCTCGCCACTCTGCATCGTTCTTTGGATCTATGACAACAACAACATGACCAAGATGAAGCATGCTAATGCTTAGTAAACGCTGTAGCACCGTTTTCCCGGTACCCACGTTTCCGGTTATCAGAGTATGACCAAACCAATTGTCTTCAGTTACAAATATGGGTTCCCTACGTTCCACAGCAAAAATTGCATTGCTGCCGCCCATCTTACGAGCCATTGCGTCAAAATGTCTCTTAATTGGGTTGAAGACGAATGGCAACTCGATCTCACGTTTATCACTGGAGAGGTTAGCTATTTGATATGCCCGATCCGCATGTTCCGGACCCCACTCAAACCCATCACAAAAATAGGACTTTCGCTCGGGTATATCCTTATTTTTATTTTGATAATCCTGAACCAGTTGACGATACTTTCGCTCATTGGAGAAAAAGTTACTTTTGTTAATTACACGCAGTGAATCAAGACTAACGAACATGAAATGTCGCTTGAATACACGCCAATGAGCCATCAAAAATGGCGCTGCTGTTTTGCAACGATAAAGGCACAGCAAAAAAAGCAATATTGAGGTGAACAGAACTATTGGGGCGATGTCCAGTCCGTCTGAAGAAAGTCCCATATAAAGCATAGAAACCGAACAAATCAAAAGTATTGAGGCACTACGATACTCAAGAATAGGCCGATAAAAATTCTCTTGTGCATGGAGGTTAGTCCTCTTCGAATCTGACATTATAGGTTCCCAGCCTCTTTCAGGTTATTGATAATTCGTTCAATGTCCACTTTCGCCCGGTCTGATGCGGCCAGCAAAGTAGGCATGTTAAATGCATGGCATTTTGTATTGATCACAGCACCAGAATTAACGAGGTACTGAGGAAGCTTATTGAAAAGATCTTGAGCCTCTAACTGCGACCCAAATTTTTCCACGCAAGATTGGGTCAGATAGAGAGTATTAGGAGTACTTACCATAAATCTGTTTTTGCGCTTTCTTTTAAACGCCACCTCCATTTTGGACAGAATTTGATGCAGTACTAACGCAATTTCTACAAATTCAAGCTCTGTAACGTCACCTTCGCTTATAAGCGAGAATTCACCATTTTGGTCTGATTCAGTAGATGCAAAGACTTTACTGTTCAGATTGTGACCAGAAACAGGTGATGCTGGTTTTTGTACTTCTGCTTTGTCCGATGATTTATTCCGGTTGCGCTTGGGATTTTGTTTTTCTACCGGTGCTGTTGGGGCGAACAGTCTGGCCAGTGCTGGCGAAAGATGATGCCCCTTAGCGTCTGTGGGCGCATGCTCTCCATTTGATTCTTCAAGTACAGGAGGTAAGGCGGGCTCTTCACTTGCCATCACACTGGTTGCGGCTGCTTCGGTCTGGGAATACACAACTTCAGCTGGTGGTGGGCAGTTACCCTCAGTATCTGGTTCTGAGTTTTCTTGTCCTACAGAAACATCCATAGAGCGTTCATTCGTACCCTGGGGATCAGCGTTCTGTTCTCGGTTAAGTTCTGGTAATTCTGACGGCTCGGAGAGAAGCTTTTCATTATGGACCGAAGAGCTTGTTGCACAACTACCGACTTCTGGCCGAGAAACACTAAGCTGTGAGAAATCGGTATAATCAATGATCTCATGCTCTTCATCTTCTTTCTCAAAAAGATGTTGATAATGTTCATATTCCACAGCCTCAGTTTTCAGCGGACCAGTCGCGGATGCACTATCGGTTCCATGATATTCCACGTCGCCAGAATGTTCTTCGACTGCATTTACACGTGGGGGAGGCAGCTCAAGCGTTTGCTTTGGACGTGGGGCAGAGTTTTCAACAGAAGACTCATCATTAATCACTAATGCCTGATACATAGAAGTATTGAAAAGTGACTTTAAAGTTGTTGGCCTTCTTGGCTCATGATAGGTGAGCTGGAACCCGGCGCAGTTATCGCCGAGCTGGACTAAACGCAGATCGTCAATGTCCCTTACTATCCACATTCCATCGAGAGAGCCTTCTCTGAATGTCAGTTGGAAATAGGGCTCTTCACTGAATGCTTTTTCATCTAATCCCGGCAGCAATGCCATAGTGGTATCTATGTTGAGGTAGGGGACAGCATCAACACACACTATATAGTCATTGGAAAGTGGAGCGCTTAAAAGGAGTTCATGAAGTTGGTTGACCAGGACATGGGATTCCGTGTCCTTTGCCGATTCATCTTCACTTTCTTCTATATCAGGAATGACAGGATCAGCTGCTTCCTCACCCTCAGATTTAACTATCTGCGTGTCATTATCAATTTCATTATCACTTTCGGCTTTCTTCTCAAAATCGTCGGATGAGCCTTCATTTTTCTTAGAATGTATATCAACATCAATAGAGGCAGAGGAGCGGCCTAAATCATTAACCTTAAGAACAGCCGTCTCAACAGTATCAGTAATTTTAGTTATAACGTCCCGACCGGGCACTGGTCTTCTGTATTCAGTAACTGTTTTTTGCTCGTCAATGTAAATAAAGTCTTTATTGGCATTAACGCTAAAAAGACCCGGCACTGAGTCAGGGATTTTATAGGAATCAAAGATTAAACCAATCCACCTTAGCTTAAGAAGGTTATAGAATTCTAGTTTCCCTATCCCATTTCTAAAGATGTTTGATATTTCGTTTTCCGAATAGATACCCGGAATGAAGTAGTGAACGACACGCTCATCATCATAGGGCTCGACGTAACCACGTTGAACTAGGGATTCTACCAATACGGTCTTACCAGCCTCTCCCTGAGGGAAGTTATATTTATGTAATTCGAAATCATTGAGAACAAAATCAAGGAATGCGTTCTCGTTAAGGTATACCTCACCATTTACGATAATGATGTGCATAGGCTTAGCATTGTAATTGTTGATATTGATACTGGTAAAGTTGTGCTTGATGGTACTAATGGCCCTTGCTGCTGCATCATTAGAACGCAGACCCATGATAGGGTCACGTAAAACATTAAGGTCTGTACCAGTAGAATAGAAATCAGCGGTCCTCACGCATTTAGACAAAAAGTCATTCCCATCAGTATAAACGTTTAGGGCGGTGATCATTTTTGAATAAACACGTTCTTTATTTACCCGATCCAAAAATGCAAGACATACCGGGTTTAGGATTCGCTCAAGGAAAACGCTGGACCAGATATTATGTTGATTATGAATACGCTTTCGCCAGTGGATTTCGTATTCAACCACGTCATTTTCACGTGCCCAGTCAAGAAGACTTTGTGAGCTTGGCGTCCAAATGATCGGACTAGCTAAATTCAGGCTTACAATGTCGAGATCGTAAACCTTTCCGGCATCATGGACTAAACCACAGATAAACGCAGCATAGAGATATACTTTTCTACGGACTACTTCTTCATCTTGATATCCGATTGGTCTCAGTTCTGAGTGATGCGCATTTTTTAAAGAGAGTATGGCCACTTCCAGGCTGTGAGAAAGTAACCCACCAATACCATTATGATGATGATTTTCGGAAGCTGGCAAAAGATGTATCCAGCGAACATATTCAACCAAGGGCTTTAAAACTAAATTAGTAAATGTATATGCATCGTCCCTGATGTCGCTATCGCTGATAGCTAACATCATTGAAATTGAGTGCAGCTTTTCCCGATACAGAGACAGGATTGACTGTTCATTAAATGTCTGTATGCCCGTCGGACGAGTTGGATACTCGATGAATTTCAGGACTTCTGGATTTGGATGATCAGGAACAGTGTACTTCTGATCTCCTAGAATCTGCGCAAAAGGAGAGAGGCTTGATATATCCTCAATCATTACAGAGGTTGCATCATTCTCCTGAGATGAGAATATCCCCAAAATCCGTTTAATACATAAATACAGCGCCCTGAAATTCATCATCATACCTTATCGACGTTTGCCTGACAGTTCGGCTGCAATGTATGCCTGCACACTTTTATATTGCATTACTTTGGTGATGAACTCTGCTGGACTGTATGGCCCATCCTTACGGCGAGAAACATTCAGAGTCTTTTTCACATTCTCAACATATAAATTAATACTCTTTATAATGTTGTGAGACATAACCGGATAGTCGCTTACAGCCAGTAAACCCAATGAGTTGTACTCATACATTGTGTTCATGAGCTGGTTCATCTCGAAGATGTACTTGTAAAACCTCATGGTGTTGTGGTTATTGAAGTTGAGTTGTACTGGTTCAAAACTGAAAGGTACAAACTGAGTTGATGACATGAATGAGTCATTCTTGTCGAACTCAATTGACTTAATATAAGCAACAAGATTTTCTTTCATCTTATTGTTTTCTTCATGCAGCTCGTTGAACCAATCCTGAATAGCCTGAACAAGGTCAGGATGTTTAACTGCATCAACCGTTTTAAAGAGAGAGGAAATAGCGATACTCACATCATCAAAACCTCTGATGACTGCTCCATTTCTGGCAGTTAAAAACCGGTTAAAGTCTGGGGTGCCGGGGTTAATAATAACTTTGGCCATACCCTGGTGCTCTGGTCTACGTTGAGTAGAAGTTTGAGCGTTTACGCCTTGCTTTTTATTTGAACCTTTTACCATTACATCTTTTGGTTCAATGTTAATACGCTCATTGTCCGTGATAATTGCGTCGTTCATTGTGCCACCTTAGTTTTTGAGTATTGACGGATTTTTCGTCCAAGTTCGATATATGCTGAATGATAGAGCTCAAGCATTTCTCTGTAAGGCTCCAGCAATGCTTCCGTTTCAGAAATCATTTCGTATTCCCAGCTGGCATGGTTTACAAAACAGTTCTTAGAATATTTTCCACTTTTCATTGGTTGCACCCGTTTTGACATGTGGCTAGGCGCTCTTGTTTTATAAGGGCTGAACTGATGCCAAGTGATCGTTACTTTTCTGGCATTACCAATTAGCTCAACTTTTGGTGCGTAAGAACCCAGGTACTCCCTCTTTGGAACTTTGCTATGTCGGGTAAGGTTAATCTCTTGGTGGTTTCGTTCCTTCCACTTGATCCAGTATTTTGTAATGAGATCTTCAGCCTCAACACGCAAACCTTCAATCTGAGCACGTAAATTTTTACGTGTTAGCTCTATAGAACTTATAAGATTTGAATTACTCATGACGCCTCCTGATGTGAAATTACTATACCGGAGGAAATTTCCGTTTTTTTTCACGAACAGAAGATTTTTGAATGCTCTTTGATGAGGGAATTGAACAGATGTAATGCACTCGCTGTTTCCCCCATTCGGGAGGGGCCTTCAGAAACAGTAACAGCGAGTTTAGCCTCACTTCCATCGCTACCCCCTAAAGTTACTTTTGACAGAATGACCATTGTGGATTATTGCTTTTGATAATGTGCATTGCTCTATTAAAGTTATACATATATCTAGTGCCACTTTTCCAAAAAAAATGACCCTATGGAACTTTGTCCATAGTGACACTTTTATAAAAAGTGACCCTATGACGACATTACATAGGGTCACTTTTCAAACATAAGTGACCCTATGTGAGGCATTCATAGGGTCACTTTTCTTTGTTTAGTGATCCTATGTAAGCATGAGGTTGATGAAAAGTAAAAATGTCAGTTTATGACGGTCAGTGAAAGACGTCGTTATTCTAATCCAACGTTGGGAGGGGCTGGATTTAGGTTTTTTTTTAATCGCTTCACATTTCGTTAGCATGCGCAGGAATTTTTGATAAAATTCTGGTTAGTTTGGTTAAAAAGTGTTACAAGTAAGCGGTGTGGTTGAAGGGATAGATTTAAGGCTTATTCAAGCCTTAAGAAAATACTAAAAGTTACTTTTCACCCTACCGAACACCTAACAAAAAATCCATGTTGAAGATTTGAACAATTGTAATGGCGCAAGGACAATCAGCACATGTCAGAATCTGATAATTTAACTCGTAGCTTACTCGGTAAACTTTTCCGCACTGAGATTTCGCTTATTCGTAGTTACCGTGCATTTTTAATGTTATTGCCTGTGCATGGATCTTCTGCATATCAAACTGGGACTCCTCTTCTCCAGCGTCGCCTATTTGGGAAAGGATTTAGTACAGCCGCTGATTTAGCTTTTGAAGTGGAAACACGTCCAGGTAGTTTTTTGGTTCCGCGTACACTCGGAAAGGAAATTACATGGGAGAGGTTTTTTTCTGCGGTCTTGGACGGTGATTCCAATGTAATTCGTGAATATGATACAAATGATATTGACTATGGTATTTACGATGCCGGTGAAAAAGTGACTTTTCTGAATGGTACAGTGGATATCTATAATCCCAAGAAGATTCATGAGTTGCGTTCTAAATGTGTTGATATACAGAATGACTACTTTATGCAGGTGTTCTTTATCTCAATGCTCGCACCAGAGTTTGTAAGTATTTTCTTTGGTTTAAAACCAACTACAGCTGATGCTATTAAAGACATTGGTTATTCATCGTTAAAAACAATTAACGATGTCGTTCTTTTCCCACGTACAATTGCTTTCTCACAAGGGCATATTGAAGAGAGTGTTTCACTTAAAACGAAAGTTTTTGCCTGGGCTTATGAATTGTCTGCTGACATCCGGTTAGGAAAAGTTAGTGATGATTTGATGGAACTATTACGTTATGACACTATGTTCACCAGTCACCGTCAGGATGTGTTCAACACTTTAACAAATAAAGTTATGTTAAAGGATTATTGATATGGCAAAGGTCGATCAAACAAAAGCTAATGCTCTATTGCGAGCAGCAAGAACTATGTCGCTTGGGGCAAATAAAAATACAATACGAATTTTGTACGGTAATCATGTTGCTGAAAATATCGATTTTGAGCCTGGTGCAAAAACAAAACTCAAAAAAGGTATCCGGGGCTGGAGCAAACGCACAGATAACCGCCGAGCCTTTTCTGCTGTTATTGATGTCGCAGTTAACTATTTTGGTTTTGATCCAATAAATCCGGAAGCGAGTTTTCGGCAAATTGACTTCAACCGAATAATGAGTGTCCTTCATAATCTGGGATACTTTGTATGCGCACCGGAAGTTAATAAAATAATAGAAATCCTTACTTCTATGAAAGAAATTGAAGAACTAGGTGCCTGCGAAAAATGTAAACGCCCATACATTGTGCCAGTGACAAATGATGCTCATTGTCCACGTTGCAGATTATCTTCAACTGCTTCAGCCATAGAGAGGTATTCTCAAGAAGAATTAGATTAAATTTAAAAAAGATATCGCGAAACTTGCCTTGTCTGAATCTAAATATTGACTTAAGTCAAATTCTGTTGTTTGCTTTACAATCAAATATTAGTTACAACTTAAATATCAACTCTTGACAAGTAAAGATATAATTTGATTTTTCTTTATTCAGTTTTTCTTCGTTCCAAAAATGTGCACCTTTTTTTCTGTTGAAAACGTAAAACTACTTAGGTTCTCAAAACCTTCTATGCATGACGACTTCTTAATCGCTTTCAATTAATATATTTTATATTCTTGTCTAAGTTCGCTTCTTTGATCCTTAGCTATTCCTTTTTTGAAATATAGAAACAGCATTACTTGTGATGATTTTTTTCAGCTCTAAATACACCTGTTTTCAAAGCAATATTTGCTTTTAGATATTCGATAAAACCATGTTTTTGTTACACCGGATTTTTGACAACGTGCAAGATGGATGATCTTTCCATCACCGAGACTATCTTCTTAGTCAGCACTCCTTTTCCGTCCTTTTCAACATAAAAACGACCATGCTATACGAGCTCTAACCTTTTTTTTGTATGCCATCATAACCGCATCAGAAAAGGAGAACGGTCTATGACTCGTATTGCATTAGCGCCTTCAAAGATGGTTTTGCTTATGTCTTTGGTAATTACTGGTGCCCACGCCAGCCCTGAGCAACCCCTAATAAAAGATACGCCCTTTGTATCTGGCCAGGCTTATAAGAAGGGTTTCTTCTGGTATGACGATCCTGCTAAAAAAAGCGAAGCTGAACAAGAAGAGGTTTTGCCACCAACCGGTGCTGCTAGCTCGCCTTCAAAAGAGGAAATGGTAGATTTAAATTCAAAATGGCTAAAAGAGAATATGCCTCGACTGTTAACGCAGGCAATGGATAACCCTACCGCAGAAAATCTATCACGTTATTACACGGCGCAAAGGTTAATGCTGGATATCAGTACGCGTTTTTCTGACAAATCAAAAGATTATTTTCTTAAAAACCCGATGATGTCTGAAAAACGCAGGCAACCAGTGGAAAAGGTGGCACTGGATGCTCACCGCACTGTTGTTGAAAAAAATCAGCAAACGGTAATGAAAGATATCTTTACTAAGTCAGGTTTATTTTTCTTTTTCCAGAGTACTTGCCAGTTTTGCCACGAAGAAAGCCAAATACTTCAATTTATGCAGAACTATTATTCGGTAGATATTCTTCCAATCAGTATGGATGGAAGGCCATTGCATAATGGCCTTTTTCAGGATTTTAACATCCCCAACGCACAAATTATTGATCAATTTAAAATTCGAGAGGTACCTACAATTTTCCTGGTTTCAAAGGATGGGACATCAGCTCAGCGCATTAGTGAAGGCATGATCTCCGCTGATGAATTAAAGAACACTATTATACTTGCCGCGAAGGGCATGAATCTGATCGATGACGCTTCGTTCCAGTCAACTCTAGATATTAAAAGGCAATATACCATCGGCGATGATGGCGTTATTACCGTTAATAAATCCGAAATGGAATCAGACCCATTCCTACTTCAAAAAATAATGGACCAAAAACTCGAAGGCTATGACATGCCTACGGCCGATCCGGTCAATTATCTCAATGCTGGCGGCAGTTTTGGAGGCACTTATGCGCAGTAATGCCGTTTTCAACTTCAAAAAGTTACTTTTGTCTCTTTCTGTTTGTGCTGCAATTTTAGCCCCGACTGCAAATGCAGACAACGCAATGCGTAACATTTTCAATGGCATGATGACGTCTACCAGCCCGGCCACCTTTTCCACAGCAACCCGTACAGGCATAGTTGGCGGGTCAATGTCTTACCGAACAACAAACGTTAATACCAACCTTGTTTCCATGTCGTTTCCAAAAGCTTCTGTCGGTTGTAACGGTATTGACGTTTTTCTTGGGTCCTTCAGCATGATCAACGGGGACCAGCTTGTGCAGGTGGCCCGTGGTATTGCCCAGGGTGCGGCTATCTATGCTTTTAACGTTGCTGTTTCAGCTATTTGTGCTGACTGTGCTGCAACGATTAATGACATCCAAAACAAACTGCAAGCGCTAAATAAATTTGCGAAAGATTCATGCAATGCAACTTACTCTTTCCTTTCTGAAAACGTGGGTACGCCAAGCCAGTTCGCTAACTCAGTTAGCTCTGGACCAGCCTCAATTCTGGGATCGATTAATGGTCTTATTCCTGATTTTGGCTCATCGATGACAAAGTCACCTGAAGCTGTCACTTCTCAGGTTAAAGCAAAGGATCCCGAAGAGTTCGCTGAAAAATTCAGTGGTAACCTCTTCTATATGTCGTTCATGGATATTGATAAGGGAACGATGAACATCGGAGGGGTAACGGAGTTATCCGGTTATAAACTGGCAGAACAACTTATGTCTCTCGTAGGTACTGTCATTATCAACTGGGATAGCAAAGGCGAAAAAGCGGGAATGGAAGTCCGCCCGTCTACCATGACTGTCACGGATTACATCATGGGGCCACCAGCTGGCGGATCAATTAAAATGCTCAAGTGTTCTCCGGCACCAGATCCATCATCCCCACGAAAGGCTCAGTGCCTTGTCATGTCAGAAGTTAATGACGGTGGTTTTAAGGGATTGAAGGATACCATTTCTGATCTTCTTTTAAACGTACAGAAAAAAATCATCAACGACGTTCGTGTTTCAGATGATGAATTACGCATTATCTCCTATATCGGCATCCCGACCATTATCGACTCTTTGCAAACATTCGAAGCACCGGAAGGGTACGCATACATTCAGGACATCAGCACTATTGCTGCGACGAGCCTCGTAATCAACATGTTGCGCCAGGTTGAGGCCAAAATTTCAACCATGAGCATACCGAGTGAGTCGCTGTCGGGTAAAAGGGATGATCTCAACCGATTAACAGACAATCTCTCAAAACAGGTTAAAGCCGCCTATGAGCTATCGCACAGCCAGGTCGGTACCAGCTCGGACGTCATTTCAACCTGGGATAACCGTCGCCTGCAACGGAAGGCTTTCACTGAAAGTATTCGTGGCACACGTAACTGAGGTCTGACATGGATTACAACATATATACCCTGGGTGATATTGATTTTGTCTGGTCGGCTTTTACCGGTATTGCCCTGATCTTTTCTCAATATACTGGTGTAAAAGAGTTCCTGACCACGGCCGCCGTTGTAGCAGGTGTGAGCCTATTCTATAAAACGTGGCTATGGCTTCAGGCTCCGACCAAAAATGAATTACCGTTTTTCTCCTGGTTTTTGGGGTTGATCCTTTTCATGATGGCAATGGTTCGAGTGGATGTAACTATTGAATCTGTAAAGTCGGGAGAGGTCAGAAACGTCGACGGAATTCCAATTTTTATTGCTGCGATGGCAACCGTCACCACTAACTTAAGCCAGGGTTTGCTGAAGGATTATAAAACAGCGTTTGATCCGCTTTCTCCGGTGGACCTGTCTGCAACAACTCTGGACGATGACATCACCCTCGGTCCGATGATCCGATTCGTGAAGTTTTTGCAATGGGGCGGCGATAGCCAGGGCTACTGTTCCGCATTTCCTGAACCGGCCAGCGGGCTAGGGCCAATGAACGTATGTGCTACCGTTCAGTCTCTTGCATACAACTGCCTGAAGGCTACCCAAAACTCAAGCGCAAATATTGCCGGTAAAGAAACTATTTTTAACGATATTTTCTCAGCTAATCTGGCAGATAGCATGGACCGGATTAATCAGGCGATGAAAGGCGCACTGAAGAATGCCTCTGCCAGTATTGTTGGCGCTAACGGTTCAAAATCTGGTACGTGTGATGAGGTCTGGTCAACTGTGAAACAGGTTACCAGTACAGCTGAAGCTCGCCAGACTATTTCCCTTATAGGACAGACAAACGGCATCCTTACTCCAGACGAAGCAAATGGTGCACCTACCGGCGCAAGCTTTACTGATGTTATGGCGTCAGCAAATGGTATGTACGGTAAGGCTATTGGTTCGTATGACGCCACCCTGAACCTGTTCATTATGAATGAGCTCAGAAATGGCGCAAGCAAATATAAGACCCCACTCGGTCTGGCTTCCGATATGCAGTTGTTTGAGGCTTCTCTGAAGCGAACCAACACAATGGCTTCACAGGGCCAGTTGTGGTTACAACTGTCGGGAGCAGCAATCGCATTCCTTGAAATGTTTGCTTATATGGTTGCTCCATTTGCTTTGCTTATGCTGCTGGCGTTAGGTGGTAATGGTGTTGCCGCTGCGGCGAAATATTTGCAACTTATCCTCTTCGTGAATATGTGGCCGCTTACGGCAGTAATGGTCAACGCGTATGTGAAGAAAGTCGCGACGGCCGACTTGGATACCTGGAGCACCCTCAACAGCCAGAATAATGCCGTCACGTGGATGGGACTCCCAGGGCTTGCGGAAACATACAGTTCATACCTGTCTGTTGCTTCCGCCCTCTATGCTCTGATTCCGGTACTCACATTATTCCTGATGACACAGTCGATTCACCCGATGATGAATGCGGTTAAGGGAGTGACCCCCGATGCGCCGGTGGATACTGGTCATGTAACGCCCAAAGTATGGGATGGCCCTAACAGCGGTAAATCTTCATTTGGTGACGTGACACGAACCGCCTTAACCAGTACCGGTCAGGGATACAGCGATGGCGGCGCAGTTGATTCAAGTAATTTCCGTCTTGGAATGTGGAATGCTGGTTCAAGTATCGCTAACAGCCAGGGACAAGGATCAGCTGTAACCTCATCAGTTATGAGTGCGGCAAGTAATTCATTCCAGGCTGGTTACAGTCAGATGAGCGAAATTGGAAGGTCAGGACAGTCGAGCCAGCAGTTCTCAACCAACCTGCAAACAATGAAGCAGATCTCGGATAAGATTGGTGCCTCTGTAGCAGAAGGTATTGCAACGAAACATGGGGTGAGTGCGTCTCAGATGGCCAGCATTGCTTCAAATGTTATTCTCAACGCTGGGCTTAATGGAGGTGTTGGAACTGGCAATGGAGCCGGGCTGAAAGCGGCTGTAGCAGGGCAATTGAGTAGCGGTGCATCTAAGACCAATACAGGCAGTGACTCGCTTTCAAATGACCTTTCAAAAGCAATCACGAATCAGCTTAGCCAGGATTCTGCGTTAACTGACCAGTTCAGTAAAGCGGCGTCTCAGGTAAGCAGCGATCAGATATCCAATACTAATGCGTTTAAAGAAGCATCGTCGAAAATGAACCAGGCGACACAGACGATGGCGCAAAATATTTCTACATCGGTTTCGACTAACGCAAGCTCCAATAGTGGAATGAGCCTTGATTCTAAACAAAGCATTAACCTGGACAGGTTCTCCGATTCTATTCGCAACAAAAACTTCAGTGATGATGATGTAAGGAATTTTGCTCGTAAGAATGGGCTGGATGAGAATGCGTTTATGGAGAAATTCAACTCCTATAACGATACCTTCAAGGCCAGTAATCAGCTTGGATCGCAGCTTCAACGTACTGACGCGCTTGTGGCTGCAACCCGAGATTTCAGTGAGCAAAAAATTGCGATTGATACCGCCCGGGGAGAGACGGCCGAAAGTAATAAACAGGATCTCCGTGAAACCTCCAGCCTGCTTAAAAGTCTGGTTTCCGACTTCGGTGGTAATGCACAGCAGCTGCTACCTATCACCAATCAGCTCGACAGAATTTCAGGTGACGGGTCAGGAATTAATACTATCACTCAGGCACAGGATAGAACTCCTGACAGCGTAAATACGTCTGGCGTGATGAGTGCGTCACGCGTAGGGGAACTGGGTGGAAGTGTAGATTCGCAGGCTAAACTCGGTCTTTCCTCCAACGCTCAGGACGCGACACAGCATGTCCCTGGAAAAAGTGAAGCTGGCTTTACTCCGTATAACCTTGATAACGCGGGCAAAGGCGATATTCAGGGAATACATAACAACAACGTGGGCCGCACTTATTCTGATGAAGAAAGGAATGTGCTTAATTCTCTCGAAAAGAATGGACCTGTACTGAATAATCAGGGTGTAGAGAAAGTCGTCAATTCGGGTCAGGATGTCAGAAATGCAGAAGGCACATTTAACGATCTGGAAAAGGTTGGAGGTCGGGTGGTTGGTGATGGAATGGATCAACGAGCCACTGCTTTGAACAGTATGTATCAGAGCGGGCAAGTTCGTGGCTTATCTAATAACACTGATAACTACTTTAGTCGTGTTGCCAACAACCCGAACTTAAGCCGGGACGATAAGCGAGCTGAATTGGCACAGCAAGCTGTCTTTACCTATGGTGCCAGCACCATGGCTACCGGTGCCGAAAGAGAGCAGCTCAAAGCGGATACCCAGAAGATCCTTAATGAACTGGGTAACTATAACGTTAACTGGAGTATGAATGACGTTAAGAGCATCCATAGCAGTTTCAACACTCATAACAGAGCTGATGGTTCACTTGAGTCAGTCGTACGGGCAAACCTGGGAGAAGGTGGGTCGGGCGGTGGTCTCGTTGGTAACCGCACTCAGACCGTCACAGATCGCTTGGTTGGGGAAAAGATAGAGGCCAACACTGAGCGGGGCGCGATTTCTGGTGCGCTACTCGGGGGCCAGCAATTTGTTTCGGATACGCTAACCAGCGTTGGGGCGAAACCGGTAAATGAGATGCTTACGGGAGCGGGCATCCTTCAAACCCAGACATCGATAGCAAATGATGCCTCTAACCCTGCAAATATGCCTGATTCTCTCCAGGGTAAAGTCCTTAATCACATGCAGATGTCTGATGGCGTCGCAGCTGTAAGTGACCGGTATCAGAGTATTAGCAGCGACGGCGTTTCGACTTATGCGAATGCAGCGCAGAACTCTGAAAGGGCTATCCGGCAGCAATTGACGGATGACCCACGCTTTGGGCCTCAGAAAGCAGATGAATTCATTCAGTACATGAAGTCAGAGCTGAGCAACACAAATGAGCCTTACCAGTCACGTGTCGATAAAGCGGATCAGTGGCTTAATGAAAATAAAAAATAAGGGAGGTTGAATATAACCTCCTGAAATGACTATCAATAGATTGTAAATTACTGCTAAACAATTAAGGCCGCAAAGTATGTGTTTGCGGCCTTTTTTTCAGAAGTACCGCTCTTGCGGAACATTCAACTGACGGTTTGAATCAGTGAAGACAAAAATCTATCAAACTCTGTATGAGATTCAATAACATAATCAGTAGATGCTTTGTCTCTTATCTGAAAGCAGTCGTCTGCAAAACTATAAGCGAAAAGTGACATGCCATCTTCTCCGATTAACACCTTATCAGTGAGATTTGGGTCAACGTAGATTTCATTGTCTCGTGCTTCAAAGTTGCGTATGTAAATATTTGACCACAATAGATTTTCGTTCTCTGCCTGAACAAGGTTATAAAACGTAAGTCCGTTGTACTCAAAACCATCCATAGCATTAAACACTTGGGCATAATCAAGCCTGGTTTTAATGAGTTTCTGTATATCTATATAGGCGCTCTTTTTGTGATCTGCCCACTCCACTGGAGGCGGATTGCAGATTAAGTCTTTCAAGACTTCCGGGGCTACCGGGCTGGCTAAAGGGTAGTGATCTGCAACCATCAACCTCTTTAAGCTGCTGAGTAGTTGAGTTAAATCTTTCATGAGCGCCTCTTACTTTCCTACCGGGTAGATAACACCGTTCGGCGATGGCCATAGAACTTTGGTGCTTGAATTATACGGTAGATCCTTCGTAATGATGGATTGTGCTTTCGACAGTGCTGAATGGTATGGTGAATTCTGAATAAGTACCAGGTTGTCTATAGCGTTTGTGCCACCATCATCAAGAGGGATCTTGTGGTGAACCTGCCACCCAGAGGGGACCTTGCCTGTTGCAAGTTTCATCAAATCGTTAGGTTCAAACGTAGCCAGGGCATCTGGGTGGTCTGAAAGTGATTTAAGGAAGTTAGGGCGTACAGTATTGTTGAATTGTCCACGGAGAGCTAAATATTCAGCTCTGTCTCGGCGCATGTAGTTCAATTCGCTAACATTCATATCATCGAGCAAAACGTGTGCTTTTTTGTACTTGCCGAGATAACTTGTCAATTCATCCGCAGACCTTGGATTTCGGATAACCAGAAGTGAAGCCGCTGCAACCAGCATACCTGAAGTTGTTTCGTTCAATACCTGGTCATAGCCTTCAACAGCTTCGCCGCCAAGTTGTTCAGCCGTATGTCGAAATCCCTCCACATTTCCATTATAAAGCCCGCCAGCTGCGAGAAGACGACCAGCCGCTTTGGAATTAATGGTTTTTGTTGATTGGGCGTGCTGTGCTGGTGTCGTTGATCGAACGTAATACCCCGGGCGTTTCAACTGACGAGAGATGATATCGCGCAGACGGGTAAAGAGGGACAGGGGCAGGTCATTGCGTAGGTTGCCATTTGATATAACCCCCGGCCCGGCATTGCCGGTTATGTCTTTTCTAAGCAGAACGATCTTACCGTATCTGATGTCGTCAAGCGTATCGCGGTAAGCGAGCCAGGGGCGTTGATGGTGGAACTGGTGATACCGGCTGACAAACTGTGTATATCCCTGCGGTAAATTCCATTCCTGAATAATCCGGTTTGGCAGGGCGGTATCTTCGAGGTCATGTACCGCCGTGGCCGGATGTATGATGTGGGGAATATCCTCAAGGTATATGTCATCCAGTGACTTAGCCTGACAGTGATGCAGCATAATGTCCCTTTCTTGTCGAATTCATATGAGACATTATTGCGTATGGTATAAAACAATCAATCCTAAAGTGGATGGGCGTACGAGATCAGCAGTGACAGGGTAAAAGGAAAGTTACTTTGTTCATCAGCGTCCCATGAGCTGATGGTACCTTGCGTTAAGAGCTGCAAGGTCAGATTCGGTGAGGCCCGTGTAATAATCGGTTTTGTGCAAATGCGGATAACCGGCCGGAAATAATGATTCGTCGTCATCAAGGCAGATAAATGCTTTAACTCGATGTGAAAAGACAAAGTCCTCACACTCGGCAGCCCGCACACCAGTCTGTCCGTGTTTTAAATATACCGAACCGGTTGCACCTATGATTTTGTCTCTATAAGGCACCCGGAACAGAGATTTCAGATAACTTGTATTAGCGCACTCACGCCATGAGCTGGAGATAACAATCACCATGGCAGGGCAGTTATCCAGCAATTTCTCTAACAGTGGCATTCGCTCAAAGGTTTCATTTTTACACCTGTGGCAAACCCCATCGAAATCTAAGAAAAGCACGACATGCGAATCAGGGAGAGGGGCCCATAAACCAGCTGTTGTTTCTTCATGAACACATACTTCTTCATGATGAGGGTTTTTCTGGATCAAGAAAGAAGAGAGAATCTTAAATAAATTTCTTGCAGAAGAAGACAATATATTACTCCTGAGTCAGTGTGAAATATTTGTGGTGGTTTACCCAAGCCACTCGATGATCTTCTGTAATATCGGGTTGTATTTATTTAACAACAGGAGTCGGGTTTTGCTCCGGGACATTTTTAGCTATATGGCCATTGTATCGAGGAGGTTGCTGGGTCCATTGATAAAGCTCACCCATCCCGTTACGCTGCTGGATCCGGCGATTGTACTTTACCATGAAGTTAAATATGTACTTTGCACGTACCTTTGGGGTTTTGCTGTTGTAATCTGCAATCCCTTCAAACACATTGCCCTTGCGATCAACAATTTTTCTATAGAGCCACCATGTTCCAACCCAGAAACTTGCGCAAGCATCGTAAGCCAGAACCCGCCACGTTACCGTCGGGAAATGCTTTTTTATTTCAGGTAGATTGGATGAGTTGATCTGCATTGGGCCAATATCATAAGTGCCGTTAGTATTCCTGCTGAAAGTACCAACCTTACCGCCTTCATTGTCAAACAACGTAAAAACCAGTTCAGCATCAATTCCGAAGTAGCGGGCGGCATCCGTAATGCACTGAGTGTAAATCTCATCAGGAACGGGAATAGGTTTCACATCATCTGCTGGTGGTGTAAACACAACGATTTCTCCACTGAATCTACGTTTTATCTATTCTCCCATATATCTATCGACTTTCTTTCGGCTTTACCCGTTGATTTAAGCGTTTAAGCAAAATTCTGGAATTTTGGGGCGTGATAATATTAGTGCTCGATTTAAGGAGCGGAAATGAAAAAAATTATTAAGGCATCGGTATTACTTCTTTCATTAAGTACCGCCTTCACGATGAATGCCGAGCCGGTTAATACAATGGTACTGCCAGATGCAGCCCGGGATAAGCTCAAAGCCATTGGGCTTTCAATCGAGCACGTCGAACCCTCGCCAGTAAAAGATATTTTTACGGTGATTTCCAGGGAGGGGGTAAGTTACGTGAGCAAAGACGGAGATTACATTTTTACCGGAAGCTTATTCCACGTGAAAGGTAAAGATGTGGTAAACACCACTGAGCAGGCCATTTTAATGGGCGTCCGGGAATTCGCATCCAAAACAAAATCCATCGACTACAAATCACCAAACGAAAAATACCGGCTTGCTATCTTTACCGATATAACCTGTGGATACTGCCAAAAACTGCATCATGATCTGAAGTCTTATCTTGATGCCGGTATTTCGATTAAGTTTCTTGCATTCCCACGTGCAGGACTGAACTCGGTAGTAGCCGGGAACATGGCCAAAATCTGGTGTTCAGCAAAGCCAAACGAAGCTCTGGATGCAGCGATGAATCCGGTTTCAACTATCCCGGAAGGACGTCCTGATGAGGCTTGCTTAAACATTATCAAATCGCATTTCCAGGTGGCCTCAACAATCCCGCTGCAAGGTACTCCTACCATGGTGACACTAAGCGGCAAACCGCAGTTATTTACGGGGTGGCTGAGCCCGGAAAACCTGGTGACCCAAATGGGCGCTGCGCAAAAGTAACTTTTCCGACTGTAAGAGGTGTGTATGAAATCTACTTTACTGAGTACGTTAATGCTGGTTGCTGTAGGTGTACAGCCCGTTTTCGCTGCACAATGTCAGTACGGAGCCTGTGGAACGGAAAACGATCCCGGAATCGGATTTCTGATGTCATCGGTACAAATGGATAAAGGTGAACATCTAAAGGAACTCTCTGGTGTTGCGACCACAGGTGACACCATCTCTAAAAAGATGGAAAGCTACCTGGGAAATAAAAAGCTCAAGGTAAACACCGACAGTACCCGCAAGGGGCCGGGTAATACCACCATCAGGCCTACAGATGAGCTCGCCCCAACGAGGCAACTAAAAGTTATCCGGCCCGAACTGGTAAAAAATCCCGATTCGCAGCTCGTGGTAGCTTTCAATGAGCGCCTGGCCTGATTTATTGACTGAGAGCGTCCAGAAGGAAAAAAGATGTCGATACTCAGTAGCTTCGTCATCAGAGCAACGGGGATACCTGACAAAAAGTATCTCCGGGATCCCGTAATAAAACGTTGTTATAAACGTCTGAGTCGTAGGGTGCCTGCTCTAATGACGGGGTGGCTTCTGTGCATTCTGGGTTCAGGGTATGTCAGTATGGCACTGGAACAGCCTGATAGCACTGTATTACTCAGTCTGCTGCTGTTGTATGTTATGTCAGGCATTTTACTGATGCAGTTCCAGTATATGTATTCAGAGCGAAGCATAGGCTACAAGTTCTACCTGGAAGTGCTTATGAATGCAGCTGCCAGTACTCAACATAAAGAACAGTTACAGTATCTGTTCATTAATAAGCCCAATTCCATCACGATGGGCGATCTTTACCGACTTTATGATTTTAATGGGGGAGGGCGATAGCCACGTTAATGTGCGTGTCCAAAAGTCACTTTTGAACATTCTCTTCCCGCCGTCTGCTTTCAGTTCCAGGGGATCACTGCAACATAATTTCCGGAACGCAGCGGCGCATCAAATTTATCAGTAAAGGCGTCGATCATTGCTGAATAAGCAATGCTGTCTGACGGCACAGGTGCATTGCTTTGCATACTCACTTTCAGAACCTGCTTTGCTCCTTTCGCTGACGGGTATACCTCGACATCCAGCTGTCGCATATAGTGCATCTGCGACATCGTCTCAGTGCCTATTACCCCATCGACTGGCTTGTAGTCATAGTCAGTATGCAATTCGCCATGCTTGTCAGTTCTCGTTGTCTTTTTATCTACAACGTAGCCTGTCACCCCAGTAAGAAGCTGCTCGCTATACTGCATGTTCTCCTGTGAGCTGCTGATTCGGAACCTGAGCACATAATCTGGCTGGTGAGTGGAAATAATGACTCCTTTTTTTGCTAATCCATCAGCAAAACGGCCTGAAAACATTCTGGACTGAATACTTTCGTCCGGAGGGACTATCTGAAACCTTTTATTTGTAACAGGACGAGGCATTAGATCGTACGCATCTACCTGGTTTGCGAAATGATATCCGCATCCACTCAAAAGCATTGCGGTTGTGAGTATAAAGCCCTGCCTAATCATCCTTTAATCTCCAAAAAGCATTGTTTCACGAATAATTCCGATTTACCGGGCCAGTATAATCCATCGCAGGTTAATAACTAACAGGCTGAAAAGCATAAAGGTAGCTATGTCTAAAGAATTTTATTTAAAACCGATGGCCACGATTTTAATTTCTGCGGTTATTGCTACCGCTGCCTCGGCGTTAATCACGGCAACTTATTTTAAACCGAAGGTGCTCAGTGAGGAAGAAATTGGCAAAATTGCCGCTACTTACCTGGTAAAAAATCCCCATTATTTAGTGGAAGCAGGTAAGGCGCTGGAAAATCAGAACGTGAGTGCCTCAGTGGAACGAATAATTCCATATGCGCCAGCTCTGCTGGATACCAAGGAGACGCCAAACATCGGCCCTGATGACGCCGACGTCGCGGTAATCGAGTTCTTCGACTATCAGTGTATTTACTGCATGCGGGTTACACCTGTTGTTGAATCGGTAATGAATCAGAGCAAAGATGTAAAATTCTTCTTTAAAGAATTCCCGATTTTTGCCGGTTCAAAACCTGTATCTGCCATGGGGGCCGCTACGGGTCTGCACGTCTATCAGAATTTCGGTGCTGAAGCCTATCGTAAGTACCACAACAACCTGATGGCTGTGGCTCATACCTTCATGACCTCTCAACGCAAATTCGAACTCACTGACTTTAATACTGTGGTGGAAAAGTCAGGGTTTAACAGCACGTTTTCTGACAGGGAAAAAAACCGGTATGAAAACGTGATCTCCGGCAATATGCAGCTGGGCGAAGCGCTCGGGATCACCGGCACACCCGGTTTCATCATTATGAATATGAAAAAGCCGAATGCGGCGACTACCACATTTATCCCCGGGGCTATGGACGCAGCAACTTTGCAGGGCGCAATCGAAAAAGCTCGCGGGGCCTAAAGTTACTTTCACATTTGATGAGTACGGCCATGCCGGTCATGGCCGCTACGCTTTTACAACGAGTAATTCATCCCAGCGGGTCGTATATCTCGGTGATAGCATGGCCTGCTTCATACGAAAATCCTGTTGAATGCCTTCCCCCAGTAAAAACAGAGCTCCGCGCTTTTCTTTATTGAACCGGTCCATAACTTTCATCAGT
This sequence comes from Enterobacter cloacae complex sp. IR5458, assembly GCF_049238025.1. NCBI lineage: Bacteria > Pseudomonadati > Pseudomonadota > Gammaproteobacteria > Enterobacterales > Enterobacteriaceae > Enterobacter > Enterobacter cloacae complex sp. IR5458. The sequence goes on along the minus strand of NZ_JBMKIF010000028.1, from coordinate 8,776 downwards.
GCCTGACTGCCAGGCCTGGCCGGGCGAGTATCAAACAGGCTGAGTTGCTCTGTGCCGTCAGTCATAGCGGAGAGCATTACCCCTGCTTTCGCATACGCTATCCCGGGTCTGTAAATGCGGTTCAGGATGGTCATGGCTGCATCAACCAGATCGCGGGTGTCCTGTGTAGCGGTAAGCGGCTCGATACCACAATTGCTGTAGCGGTTTTCACCTTGCGCATAATTGCTACTCTGAATGAAGACTGTGATTTGACGGGTCCACGAGCCATCCTTGCGCAGCTGCTCTGCCGCCCGGGCGGTAAAAAATGAAACTGCCTCATGTAGCTTGCCTATCTCATTAAGGCGCTGACCAAAACTTCTGGAAACGATAATCTGTTGCCTGACAGGAGGAGACTCGTGCAGCCGGAAACATGGTTCGCCATGCAGTTCCCGCCAGGTACGCTCGATTTCAACGCCAAAGCTTTTACGTAAAAAGCGAACGTCGCTATTATAAAAATCACCGGCAGTGATGATCCCGAAAGCCGACAGGCGTTCACTAATCTTTCGACCAATACCCCATATTTCTCTGGTACTGATCAGGCTCAGGAGCTTCCTGATCCTGGCCTGATCAGTCAAAACTACAACCCCGCCTGTAGCTGCCCATCGTTTGCTCGCATAGGTGCATAATTTAGCGAGGGTTTTGGTGCTTGAACAACCCACACCACAGGTAAGGGACAGATTATGAAGAAGTGTACTTCTGATCAACCGGCCGTAATCTTCATAATCTATTATCTTGTTCATGTTTTTCAATAACATGAAATTTTCATCTATGCTATATCGACTCGATTGAGGCGCGAAGCTTTCCAGCGTTTCATGGAAGCGATTTGAGTAGTCTTCATACAAAGTAAAGTTAGAGCTCCGGACTTCGATCCGGTGTTGCTGAATCAAATCCCTGCACTTAAAAATTGGGGTCCCACGCTTAATACCAACGCTTTTAGCCAGTTTATTCATTGCAATGACGGACGAATCGTTATTGCTGGCTATGATGAGCGGCTTTTTTGACAGCTTGGGATCCATCGCACACTCAAATGCCGCATAGGCTCCGTTAATATCAACGTGCATGTACATGGCTGAACTGATTCAGTGCAAAGGTGACGACGCCCCATATCTCAAGGGATTCAGGATTTACACGTATCGGCTTATAGGCTGGATTAGAAGGCATCAAAAGCAGCTCAGGATACGTGTGTAAGATCTTTACCGTAAACTCTCCATCCACCAGCGCAACGACGATAGAGCCGTGTCGTGCTGTTAAAGACCGATCCACAACCAGTATTGCTCCATCATTGATACCGGCATTGATCATACTGAGGCCCGCCGCCCTGACAAAGAAGGTTGAGGGGCGGTTGCGGACTACATATTCATGCAAATTTAATTCATTATCTTCATGCCCGGCGCACGGACTCATCACTCCACAGCTTAGTAAATCACTGAAAAAAGGTGCCATTTCGTAAGGCTTGTTGCTAATGTGCTCAAGGATAACAGACATAGCTACACTCGAATTCTTGTACTGTATGTATAAACAGTATTGCGAGTTGAAGAGAAAAGATCAAATCTCTCCGGTAACGCTATCAAGCCTGACGAAAAATTAAGCTTTATCATAAACATCAAAAACCATCTTTTACCGATAATGGCGAGCTGGCCTACGAAGAAGGTATACAAGCTAGGATGAAAGGATTCTGATGCTCCTCCCACCAAATTTTTTATCTCCTGAAGACCAGGCTGAGTACGATGCTTATATGGCAAGGTTCAGCGAGGTAAATCACTATTATGAGCATTGCACTGTCCCCGTGATTGACTGGTTTTTTAAACAAGCAACCGAGGCGCTGCATCATGGTCTATGGTTACCGGCCTGTACGAGCTTTCTGAATGGGATCGAAACATCACTCAGGGTTACGCTGAAGTTGAAATCAACTGTTAACGTTCAGCAGTCAGTTCCTGTACTGGTGGACTTAGATGGTACGTCAGTAATGAGTAACGCTTTAATGCGAAAGGCTAAGCAGGAAGGGATGCCGATAGAATTACTGTCATTTCCAGCCGAGAAGAATATGTTGGCAAAGATAGACGCTGGTAAAAAACCTGAAGCAGATATCGTCAGGCTTAGAAATAGTCTATGCCATGGCAACATTCTGGAGTTCATTATGAGTGTTAAAGTCGGTTCTCCAGATCCCATACGAATTTTTACTCCTGGTAACTGCTGTGGTTTAGCGCTTTTACTTTCGGCCTTATCGAAGAAATGGACGGTAGGCTTGCATCAATACTGGATCGACAACAATCTGACGTCCTGCTGAAACCTCATAAATCATGCCTACTAAAGTCACGTGCAAAAAAACGTTGTAGCATGATATGTTTAAAGTCAAAACAGTGGGTTCTATGTTTTGACGGCAAACATGATATAACTAATACTTCATAAGTAGATATCAATAGTCATAATGGAGTGAACTATGAAATTAAAAAATATTCTGCTGTGTGCGATGATGTCAGTCGCTTTTGGCTCCTCTGCTAATACTACACATAAAGTTGAAAACGAACCTATCCCAAACATTATTCTTGATGGTAAGGTTGATGATATTTGTAAAGATGCAAGCATCCGAACTGAACTTAATCATGATAAAGCAAAGGAACTGGTAACCACCAACCTGAAGCAGGCATTACCATTAAATACGGTACCGGATAAGTTGGATGAAGTTGCAGAAGCCTTTGTAAACCGCGACAAAGGCGCTTCAGAAACAGCAGACCATTGCCTTGTTAATGTACGTAATAAATACTGGGAAATGTATCCCTCTGAAGATAAGTAGCATTTATTATTAAAGGCTTCACTTAAGAAGCCTTTTTTAACCCTTTGCGAAACCTGCTTTAAAAGCAATGCGCTATTCATATCTAAGAATCTATTTAATTAATGAATAATAGTGGACGGATTCATTTCTAGTGAATGCCGAAGTTGGTGTTTTTTGAGTTATTAGACGGTAAGTGCAATCTGGTATGATTCACCTAACATACGAATCTGGAAGGAAAGGTATATGGGTGACCTGGTCAGCAAAAATAACATTGACCGTTTAGAGCGATTTCATTCTTTGCTGGCGGGTCAGTACTGGACGTCCACTGACAGCATCCCTGAAGAGGGTATTGTGGCAGGGGATACGCTGCTCATTACGTCTTTGCGTTACGTTGAAGATAAGCTGCACACAGTGATTCTACGCGCCCATCCCCGCGTTTACGGTCAGACTGTAGCTATTGTCACTGAAGACAGCAGCGGCAACCGTAGGGAACGTGGCAAAGAAATGCGAGAGCATCGCTTCCTGGTTAAGGATTTTCTGTCCAGTTTTGTATTTGAACCCGACCATAAGGTAATCCGGGATGCTGAACTCAGACAAGCTCAGGAAGAAGTGAATAGCCTACAGGCATCGCTTACAGCCCTCGTGAGCGATGCTCAGGGGCTCCGTGACCTTGCGATTGAGCAATTAGGTACAGATGACCGTGAAAACCCTGTGACGGGCCTTAGCGTTGCGTTAGTGCCCCCACAAGAGCAGCAGGCGGTAACCTCACTGGCGATTGGATCAGTTCAAAATGCTCTGTCCTCTGGTATTTCAGATACCCGCATTGAACAAATCAGAGAAGCGGCCTTAAAAGAAGGGCAGATCAGCACAGCCATCAGCAAAATCATCACACAACGAACGCAGGCAATCGCTAATGCCAGCAAAAGAATGCTGCCCTATTTCGAGGAAGTTGCAGCGGCAAGTCTGGCCACTACAGAAGAAGCCATGGAATATGTGAAGAAAATCCACGATGGCGTTGGCAGTCTGGAACTGTATACCGGCAAAGACGTTGAGGTAGTGAATATCGTGAAGGGTGAATCCGCTCCATCACACCTCCCGCTCCAGGTCGTTCAGGCAAAGCTGATGGTGGATGAAGAGCTGGCCGTATGGTGCGATCTCGATAGCTGGTTCGACTTCTCTGATATGGAAAAATTTCATGAAACTTTACGAACCAGCCCCGGGCTGGTGGAGCAGATTTTTCCATCCGAACGTTCCATCGTATGTATGGCCACAACACGACGTTATATCGATTACCGCGATCCCTGGGAAAATCATGTCCGCAATGACAGGAACCGGGTTGTATTCCTTCTGGTCCGGGACGGTCAAAATATTCATCAGGTTTACTCTTCGGTAGAAAGCCATCTTGGGGCTTCGCAGCTATTCCCTTCCGCCAGCGAACAGGAAGCACATTTCCAGGGGATTGATGGCAGCACCATAAAGTTTGAGGACGTCAGTTATACCGACCGACTGAAGCAGCATGATCTTATGGCACTTCACTACCGTCGTTTCCTGATCCTTATCTGCGGCCTCGATCACCGGCTCAAACTATTTGGTGATTTCTATGATACCAATACCCCTTACAGTTTTCTGAGCCTTGAGTTCCAGGAACGGTACTTCCAATTTCTGCACGACAAAGACGGTTCTGGCCTTTTGGGTATGGCTGAGACACGGCCGTCTCTGCAAAGTTATCTTGAACAGGCAAACTCATGCCTTCAGTCCGGATCCCGGGTAATGTGCAACTGGGATTCGTTGATGAACCCAGTGACAGCACCAGGAGCAGTTCAGGAAGACAACAGCTACTCTGGCTATAAATGGCTTGGGAGAACCCATAAAAACTATGAGCCGGTTATTGCATTCCGTCAGGGAGACGATATCTGTGTCAACGCAACAGTAAACAGATACTCAACGGATCGAGATTTCAATTGTAAGGTGAATTTGTCTTTATTTAAGGAGTCCAGCAGGAATGATGCTGAACTGGGTTTCCTGTGCATGGATACCATTAAAGCGGAGGAGCTCGAATGGTACATTCACAGACGTAAATTCAGGTCTAATCACCTGTTTTACATTCGCTTCTTCAAGATGGCTTTAAATTATATTCGTGCCGAGCGTGAGGCAGAAGAACCTTACCGGCAGATGCTGAGCCAGGCTCTGGCCGATGGAAATATTGGCCAGCCTAATCTGAGATCAGAGTTGATAGATCGATGCATTGTAGCCTGGCGAGCTGATAACAGGGGGGCGACGCTGGAAGCTGCCATGAGTACAGAGAAGGGCTCCAAAGAGCTCCTGAACCAGCTCTATATGCTCGCTGATGTGGGGCTCAAACATCTTCCCGGGGTTCGTAATTTTATTAGCAGCAAAGGCTATGAGCTGGTCAGGTTATCGGTAAATGCTTCAGGGAAACTTGTTGCATATGCCGCACCAGCAAATTTTGAATGCGACAACCGGATGGAAGGGCATGCCTGGGTTCATCGAATGGTACTTGCTACATCCCGAAATGTCTTAAACGTCACTCATCAACGTTTTGCGAAAATGAAACACTTCTTACCAGCTGAAAACACCCTGTTCGAAGATGAACAGCTGGTGGCCACATGGTCGGGCAAAAAGACTGCTTTCAAAAGCTTCGAAGAGAAGCAGCGTTATTTTGATACATGCTCCCGTGGCGCTCAGGCTCTTAAGCAGTTTTTAAAGCTGAACGATCCGGTGATTTACACCAATCTGCTTGGCCAGTGGATTGAGGCCTATGAAAGTATCAATGAAACCAGTGAGTACGTACAGCAAGTAAGCCTAATGGCTCCTGTTGCGGTCAAGAGCGAAAAAGGTAAAGCCAGCCTCATCTATATTGGCACTAAAGACCTGGCCGACTGGTTTTATCAGAAAGCGCCGACACCCGAGTTGCAGGCGCTGTTCCTTGAGGAATACCTGTCCAAATTTGAAAATAAAGAGGTCAATAAAGAAAAGCTACTTTCACGCAGAAATACCGCTCTGTCTCTCAGTTTTTACACCATGGACAACGGGGAAGTACCAGATGAAATCCTCGTCACCAAATCAGTTGATAATGCCAGACGGTGGTATTCAGGAATGTTCACAAGCATGCCAACGATGTTAAATGACCAGTGGTCCTGCCATGTTGCGCATTTTTCCCGTAACGGAAAACTCTATTTGACGCCTGATCTGGTCACTGATGAAGGGGAACCTGGTTTTGATGAAATACTCGGGTATCCGCGCCCGGAGGGGCTGGTACCGGTAACCGTGTGTGAGTTTGAAATTGACCACTTTAACCGACGTGGCATTGATGCGAATGGTGATAAGGTGAATATTACACAGTGGGTCGATATTTATCAGGGTGAGCGTGAGGTTACGGAACTGCTGGGGCCTATTTCTGAAGAAGGGGTGAACATCAAAACCTACAGGATGGACACTCTTGAGCAGGCGATGAAAAACATCTCCCGGGGCTCGACGCGCCTCAGACCGTCAACGGAGAATAGCGAGTGGCAACAGCCAGCAGAAGGTGTGAGCCGCTATGTACTTCGGTCATGGTAAAACGCGGGGGCAGGTGCCATCAAAACATCAAACAAAAAGCCATTACAGGCTCAAAGACCCCTTATCGCTCAAATTTGAAAGAGATAAGGCTTTATGATGGCAACGAGGATTATCACCCATCTCGCCGGAGTAACTGGCATAAAAATTGTTTAATCTTTATGCCAGCGCTTCGGCATTTGCTGGCAAGGAGACAGTGTTGAAAGACCATATCGTACCCCCACGAAAAACTAGCGCGAGTTTATCTTATCAACTCAAACGTATTGGGCGCATGCTCCTTCTTTTACTGAGCTTGGCTTTTATAGTTTACGGATTCGTACTGGCTTTCCATCCGCCGCTAACAACCTGGCTACTTCAACCCGGTGGACACTTTGCCCCAGATGACCGATTCATACTGGTTAGTGTTAAGGTTCAGTTTACAACCGGAATAATGGGGCTAATTGTTTGGCGCTTATGGTAAAAGTGGCAAGCAATGATGGGAGAAGGATAACGTTGCTCAGCTCAATCCGGTTTACTGATTGCTTAAATAGAAGGCAGTCATGCCTACATCAGAAAGGAGAAGCATAGATGGTAGAAGCACGTTATCAAGGCAAGCCTGTTAGCAGTCTTCCTGAAGAAGCTTTTGCTGAAGGGTTATCGCGATCCGGTTTAAGCCCCGTTCTGCTACTGGCATCCCCGACCACAGTACCCGTTACCACGGATGAGCGCTGGTGGCTCGCAAAGGAAAACGTGTCAGGACATTACGGCAGGATTTTTTATGCTGCGGTGCGGGAGTTGGTCATAAGGTCGGATATCATCTCAGTAGTGAGAAGTATTGCAGATGAGAATTTCACGTCCGAACATATGGGGTACTTCGAGCGACTTACCTCTGATGAAAAAGAAGTCGTGTTTAGTGATTACCTGCGCACTCTCGCTGAAGGCGGTCTTACCTGCACTGAGAAGAATCTCGTCAAACTGACGCAAGATTTATACCCGATTGATGCAACTCCTGACAACATTAGAAAGCTATCCACGGACAGGGATGCACTGAACGAACTACACATCGATGGTATGGTACTTTTTATTACCGGCCCTGCGCTTTGATTATGGAGATAATACATGCGGTGTTATCCCTGTTAAGGGTTAAGGTAACATTCTTCTAGAATTACAGAAAAATAGAGGTCTAACATGATAGTAAATAAAAACAGGTTTATGCATAAAAACGGGAAAAGGTTTAAGTCCATCGGAAGGTATTTAAGATTTTGGCAAGCAGTAGCGTCCTCTGGTTTACCCATGGACATGGTAATACGGGAAAAACCATATCAACTTATGGTCGCTTTGATTGCTTTATATACGGCCATCCCTGTTGTTACAATAGTAATTTTATCTGGTCAGCAATCGCATAAGTTGGAACTAATTGCTGTGCATTTCAGTACAATTATCACGATGGTGTTTGTTTTGCGTCGAAAGATGGGGAAACGTTGGCTGGATTTATTTGAAGAAAAATTAGCCATTTATAAACCTAATGATAAACTCGCGCTTAGCGAATTACACGAAAGCATACGTGAGAAAAATGGGCTAGACTTGCAGGATTTACAAGATTGGTACTGGAAAGAGAAGATGACATATGAGTATCACAAAGAACGTAAAACAACTATAAGCTATCAAAAATTCAAGTAGCGTTTTAAAATGACAGGGGAGGGCTATTGTGATTTATTAAGTCGGCAAGGTTATTAGGTAGGGGTGTTCAATATGATAAATTCTTCGAGTGAGGTTATTTCAAGAGTTGTTCTGGGCCTTTGAGATAGCTAATTATCATTACAGACTTTATCGAAAGGTATGAATTATGAACATTACCGACAAAGAACTTAGCTCAAATACAGTGAGACAGTATGGATGGAACTTAGGAGAGTTCAATCACTCAACGCCTTTTACATCTCATTTTATTTATATCACCGACTATCATAAAGATAATACATGGATGATTTCACTTTCGCAGGAGGATTTTAATACAACCAAAATTTTAACATCGTTAAGTCTAGGGAAGGTGCGAACAAGTTCCTGATATGAGATCATCATATTCATCCGGAGCGCATCCCAGAGGGACATCATGAGCCATTAACTCACCTTCGCCGATAGTGAATTCAGCACTAAGCGCCGTCAGACCCGAAAAGAGATTTTCCTCTCCCGCATGGAGCAGATTCTGCCATGGCAGAATATGACCGCTGTCATCGAGCCGTTTTATCCCAAGGCGGGCAATGGCCGACGGCCCTATCCGCTGGAGACCATGCTGCGTATTCACTGCATGCAGCATTGGTACAACCTGAGCGACGGTGCCATGGAAGATGCCCTGTACGAAATCGCCTCCATGCGCCTGTTTGCCCGATTATCCCTGGATAGCGCCCTGCC
>NZ_JBMKIF010000027.1:0-59580 GCF_049238025.1 Enterobacter cloacae complex sp. IR5458 | reverse complement strand
GTCGGTGCCTTTCGGGTTGCTCGACGGCGCCACGCCGTTGGTCATGTCGCCGTTCCACTTTCTGTGCTCAGGCGTTTTCGGCATATCTTTGCCGGTTTTACCGGTTGCAGAACCCGGAGAAAGCGTTGGGTAATTCGTATTTGGAACGTCCCATTTTTTCTTCGGCGTTGTGCTGTCAGCCGGTTTCGGCGCAGGCTTCAGATCGTCCGCTTTCGACGGCGTAACGGCAGGCACCGCTTCGCTGTGCGCGGTTTCAGACGGGGTGGTATCCGTCTTCGTCGTGCTGTCAGCCGGTTTCGGTGCAGGCTTCAGGTCATCCGCTTTCGACGGCGTAACGGCAGGCACCGCTTCGCTGTGCGCGGTTTCAGACGGGGTGGTATCCGTCTTCGTCGTGCTGTCAGCCGGTTTCGGCGCAGGCTTCAGATCGTCCGCTTTCGACGGCTTAACGGCAGGCACCTCGTCGCTGTGCGCGGTTCCAGACGGGGTGGTATCCGTCTTCGTCGTGCTGTCAGCCGGTTTTGGCGCAGGCTTAAGATTGTCCGCTTTCGACGGCGTAACGGCAGGCACCGCTTCGCTGTGCGCAGGTTTCGCTGGCGTATCCTCTTTCTTCTTCGTGCCATCGCCTGAATGCTTCGACGAGCCGCCGCCATTGCGGTGGTCGCTCGGCGTATCGACGTCGTAACTGCCTTTTTTCTTCTTACCGATACCAGGATCCGCAAGGGTATAGGAGATATTGTTACCCGCTTCTTTTTCGTCACGGGTGACAACGGACATCTCATCCTTGTTGGTGTTGATCTCGCCAGTCGTACCTTTGCTGGTGGTGTCACCCACGGAAATGGTGGATTTCTGCGTTTCGTTACGGTGGATCTCATCGACCGTATCCACGTAGATGTTAGCCGATGGAATGCCGCCTTTTTTACCCGGCAAACCACCGATACCTACGCCGCCACCGCCGTACAGGCCGTCCTGCTCAACGGTATCTTGCAGGTCTTTGGCGTTGATATTGCCAGCAACGTTGACGTTACCGGTGCCATTATCAGAGACGATATTGGCCCCCGCCATGTTGAGGTCGCCCCCGGTTTTCACCTGCACGTCCCCCGTGGTGTGAATGCCGGACTGTTTCGCGGTGGTTGCCGAGTCATAAGCCTCTGAGCCGCCGCCGCCGTTAACGGCTCCGGTAGGCATCACGCCTTTCGTCGACACGGCTACACCGACGGATGCACCCCAGTTGGCACGCTCGTTGTCCGTGTGAACCGTATCCTGAAGGGAGTTCACGGTCATATCCCCTGCAACATCCACGTCTGCGGTATTGGCATCAATGTTGGCACCGCTCATGGTCATGTCGCCGCCGGACTTAATTTTGACGTCGCCTGCCGTAATGGTGCTGTTGGTGTAGCTGGTGCTGTTGCCTGTTCCGGTCTCTTTGCTGCCGCTGTAGTCGACAGACGCGCCGCCACTCACGCCGGAGAGATCCACGCCCACGCCAGCCGAGATGCCCGCCGAGTGCTCCTCGGTGGTGTTGCTGTAGCTGGACGTGGATTTCGCTGCATTCATGTTCACATCGCCGCCTGCGTTAATTTCAACGTTCTGGCCGCTAATGTCTGTTCCGTTCAACGTGGTGTCTTTTTTGGTGTTGATCGAAACGTTATTGGCGCTGATGTGGTTAATGTTTTCCGCCGTGGAGGTGGAGGTTGAGTGCGATTTAGACGAACTGCCGCCAATGGTAACGGAACCGCCAGCCAGATCGTTAAGCAGCAGGTTAGAGGCCTCGCCCAGCACTTCCGCAGCCGTTGTTCCGGCGTTGGCAGTCTGGCCTTCGGTGCCTTTTTCAATCAGGTTACCGGCTTTATCAAAGGTATCTACAAGGGTGCTGTGGGCTTCACCCGTGATACCAAACGACGTCGCTTTATGGGATGAGGTGTTTTTCATCTCATCTTCATATTTCGTGGTCGCGACGTCCTCGGCGTTGATGGTCAGGGCATTGCCCGCGCTGAGATCCGCCCCGCCGATGTCAGCGGTCTTACCGGCTTCAATCGTCCCGGACTGGCCAAAGTTGATTGCGGCATTGGTGTTCTTTTTGCTGTCGGTGACGGACGAGTCACTGGAGGTGCTCATGCCAAACGTGAAGCCAGCCGTATCATTGACCGGCGCACGGCCAGGCTTCTTGCCGATAGCGGAGGTGTCGGATTCTGATCCTGCGCTGACATAGTCGCCGGAGGTCGTTTCGGTGCTGCCGCCGTCCATGGTGCCGTAGCTGGTGTTAACCGACTGGCCGCCGCCGCTGACGCCCGCGCTGATGACAAACTCGCGTGACGAGCTGTGCTGTTCTTCGTGAGCAACGTCCTGGGACGTTTTGATCGTCACGTCATTTTCAGCGGTGATGCTGCCGGTCTGGGCGTTGTAGGTCCCCCCTTCCATCACTACGTCGTTTTTGGCCTCGATACTCATGTTGCCGCCAGCGGAAACATTCGCACCAATGGCTTTGCCCGTGGTGGTTGAGGTATCAGACATCGTGTAGTTGAGCGCGCTTCTGACGTCGTTATCAATGATACGCGTGGCGTCAATTTCATGCAGGTCATTGAAGGTGACGTCGCCGTCGGTGGCCTTCATGCTTACATCCTGACCCGCCGTAATATCCGACGCGTTGGAGGTGATAGATTTAGCCTCCATGTTAATGCTGCCGCCTGCGGTAACGCCGTCCTCAAAGGCGTGGATCACCTGCTTGCCGCTCTCATCGCGCCCTACGCTGGCCGTCATGGTGATGTCACCCTGAGCTGCGGACATGTTCACGTCGCCCTCAGCGTTAATCGCCGCGCCGTTGTTATTGATATTGCCGCTGGTGCTGGACATATTGATGTCGCCGCCCGCAGAGATACCCGCGCTCATGCCGTTGCTAACGTTGTTGATATCCCCATCAGAGACCAGCGTCATGTCGCCTTTGGATGAGATTGTACCGTTGGCGTTATTGATGCTGTTCGCGTCGACGTTCATATCGCCACCGGCATGAACGGTCGCGGTGCCGCCGTTAACGTCTCCGCTCTCCATCTGACGAAGCGTTTCAGGGCACAGGTACACGACCGGGACCATCACGTCCACGCCGTTCACCGTCTGATTGACGAACCAGACGATATCGGCGTCCAGTCCGTTGCGCTGCTCCTCGGTCAGGGATTGACCGACAACCAGCCCCAGCTCGCTGTCCTGTGCGGCCACGCCTGCATTGTCCATCAGGGCCTGCACCAGCGCGTCGCCTTCCAGACCATCACGGATCGAAAAGAAACTGCCCACCGAGCTGTTGATCTCACGGCGGATCAATTCTGAGGTGAAGTAGTTATCACCAATAACGTTAACCGGCTTCTGCGGGTCATAGCCCACCTGCTCGAAGAAGTAATCCGATCCTGTGTAAGCGCTCTGATCGATCATAGACGGACGCGTTTCAAAGATCGGAACGATATTGTTGGCTGGCCCCGGATACGCCGTGCCATTTTTTTCCGCTTCGGCGGTTTTCTTAAAGTCGGTTGAGACTTCAAACATGCCCGGAATGGAGACCATATCCTTGATGGTTGGCATCGGGCTAATGCCCATCGCCAGCTCGTCAATTTTTTTGGTATTCACCTGGACATCGTAACCGGCAATGACCGTATCCACGGTGTATTCACCCACGTCGATATCGCTTACGTCGCTGTGGCTGTTAATCACCCCAGCGTCCGCAATACCGTTATCCAGCGTGCCGCCGTTATGCGTAAAGTTACCGCCCGCAGTGATCTCGCCTTTTTCAGAAGGAACGAAGTAGGTTTTATTGTTTTTTAATGCCTCATTATTGGAGGCTGTTACGCTCGCCCAGATACCGCACATTGTACCGTAGTCGGTGGTTTGCCAGGTTTCACCGAAGATGTCGGACATCATTTTGTTGAAAAGCGTGGACTCGTTGCCGGTCATCACGACGGCGTTGTACCAGAGCGCTTTTTCAGGGTCATCACTGCCTGTCTTACCGGCCGCTGCGCCATTGCCAAACTCGAAGTCGAGGAACTGGTAAAGGGTATCAAAGTTCCACGTTGACGTATGATAGGCACCTAAATGCCACTGATAGGTGAGCCCGCCCTGCATCTCTAACGGCAGCTGCAGATAATCATAAATGGACATTTCACCGTATTCCGGTGAGTTGTAGATATCACCGGTAACCGTAATATCTTTCGCTGCCTGAATCAGGCCACCTTTGTTTGTAATCTGTTTTCTGTCGTAGATATTGCGCTGGTTGATATTAATGTTGCCGCCCGCGCTGATCTCGGCCTGATGATCCAGTCTCAATCCCGAGGTCACAACCGGCATTGAGAAGTTAATCATGGTGTTAGATTTCGTCGCGAGATGCTCTACGGTGCTATATACCGCACTGGCGTTCTGATAACCCGTCATGGAGATTTCGTCGCCGGTATAGCTACTTTCGTTTCTGATGGATTCCGCGTCTAAATTCACGTCCTTCTCTGCGCGAATGATCCCGGCCTGGTTATGGATCTCCTTCGCGATAATCGACATATCGCCCATGCTGAGCACGTTACCCGACACGCCGTTGAAGAAAGTACCGTTACGGGCTTCCAGACTCATATCGCCCATCGTCCACAGCAGGCTACCGGCATTGTTAGTGATATTGCCCGCGGTGACGTTGAGATCGCCTCCGGTCACGATAGAGACGGCGTTGGTGAAATTACCGTCTGCATTCACGGTCAAATCGCCAATCGCTTCCATCTGGGTGCTATTGGTAAAGTCGCCGTGCGTGGTGAGCGCCATCGTGCGTCCGGCGTAGATATTCTGGTTATTGGCGTCGAGGGTCAGGCTGTTGTCGACGCTAAGCGTGAGATCGCGTCCGGCCTCAAGAATACCGGCCGTGTTGTTCAGGCTGGCGAGAGTCAGCTGCAGATCCCGGTCGGCGGTGATGGAGGCGTTGGCATCGTTTTGCAGGTTTTTGGTCGCAACAGCAATATTCGTGCCCGCAATGACTGCTTCAGTGGTGTTTTTGATGTTGCCTGTCTGAACATTCAGCGAGGTCGTTTTTGCCCCTGCGAGCACGGCTTCATCGCTGTTGTTAAGGGTGTTCTTCACGTTCAGCGTCAGGTTGTTATCCGTCGAGACAATGGCCGCGCCACTCTCGTTGGTCACATTCTCTGACGTCACGATCACATCGCCGCCCGCCACCAGAGTCGAATTCGAACCATTTTCACTGCCGCTGTTGAGGAGCGAATTTGCCGCGACGGTTAACGCCCCATCAACGGCCTGAATCACCCCACCGGAGAGGTTAGTCAGTACGCCAACGGCGTTCAGCACCGTGTTCATGCTGGCCGTGATCACCGCCTGGCTGGAGTTGGTCAGGGAATCCACATCCTCGATCGTCAGGTTCCGCAGGGCCATGAGCACATGGTCGCTCCCGTCGTTCATCAGGCTTCGGATATTGCGGATAATCAGATCGGTGCCCGCCTGCACGACGCCGTTATTGTGCAGCGTGTCGCCGTTCTGCATCGTAATGCTGCCATCGCTGAGGATCACCGAGGCATTGTTCAGCGTATTCACACCGTCCAGGGTCATGTTGCCCGAGGCGAGGAGCGCCGCGTCAGTGCTGTTGTTCAGCGTACCCACGTTGTTCATGCTGAGGGCATGCTCAGACTGGATCACCGCACTGTTGCTGTTGTTGAGCGTATCCACATTGCTGATTGTTACGCTGCCGCTACCGACCATCGCGGCGCTGTTGGTGTTGGATACGTTTGTGATGTTCAGCATCGCCAGCGCACCGTCTGCAACCACCTGAGACGCATCGTTGGTGAGGGTACCGATGTTGGACAGAGTGAGATTGCCGCTACTGTAGAGGGTGGCATCGCTGATGTTATTCAGCGTACCGATGTGGTCCAGCAGGATGGACGTCGCCTGAATGCCGGAGGCCGAGTTGGTCAGCGTTGTTGTGCCGGACAGATCCATCGCCCCACTCGCGAGCAGAACGGCGTCGCCCGTGTTGGTGAGAGTGGACATGTTGGTCAGGGTGACGTTTTTCCCCTGGATCCGGCTATTGTCGTTGGTCAGTGCAGTCGTCTGCGCGCCGTCCAGCGTAAGGTTTTCTCCCGCCAGGATCTCGCCGCCGTGGGTGTTATTTAATTGCTTACTGACGTTCAGCGCAACATCGCCCGCTGCGCTCAGGGTTCCGCCGTTGTTATTCAGCTTCGCCGCTTTCACCTGCGCTTTTTGTCTGGCGTTCAGCGTGCCGCTGTTTTCAAGCGTCGCGTCGGCGTTGGACGCGGTCAGGGTAACGTTTTTCCCCTCGATTTTGCCCTGGTTCTTGATGGATTTACCGCTGGCAGTGAGGGTGACATCTTTTTCGTTGCTGATGATGTTACCGCTGTTGTCGACGTCGCCGCCCACGTTCAGGCTGACGGCTGCCGCATCACCCACGAGGGTGCCGCTGTTGGTCAAGTTGCCGGTCGTGGTGACCTGCAGTGCGTCAGTGGTCGCACCGATGTTTCCACGGTTGTTCAGCGCGCTGGCGTTCATCACCAGCCGTTTTTCCGCGAAGATGCGGCCGTTGTTGTCCAGGTTCCCGACGCGGAGCGTCTGGTTATTGGATGCGTACAGCACGCCGTCGTTCTTCAGTGAGCCGGACGCAATCGTCAGGTCCCCCGTCGCGCTGACGGAGCCGCTGTTCACAAAGGCCTCTTTCAGGGTGAACTGCAGGGTGCCTTTTTTCGCCAGGACGCTGCCGCCGCCGTTATTCATGCTGCCTGCGGTAATCTGTACGTCACCGCTGTGGCTGATCACCTGGGTATCCGAGATCAGCGAGGCAAACGGCACTTCAACGCCGTTGACCTTCACAACGAAATCGCCGTTTTTCAGCGTCACGACGCCGTCTGCAATGACCTTGCCGTTGGCGTCCAGCGCCTGCAGTTTGCCGTTCAGGGTATACTGGCCCGCGACGTTAATCTGAATCGCCGGAACGGTGGTGGTGGTGTTGTTGGTTACCAGCGAGGCGGCGTTTTGCACCAGCGAGCTGGCATCAATGCGGATTTTGCCGGTTGAGGCGATCACGTCGTAATTCAGCGTGATGCCCGCCAGGGCGTTCATGATAATGTCGTTTTTTGCCTGAACGCCGGAAGTGGATTTGTTCAGGGTGATATTCTTGCCGGAGAGCGACATATTTTTCTCGCTCGACAGGCTGGCGAGCGTAATGTCGCCATCCGCGCTGATCTCGAGATCGCTGCTGGCGATAATGCCGCCGGCATGACGGACGCCCGCCCCGGATTCGGTGCTGATTAGCTGGATCTTTCCGCCGTACATGGAGCCAAGCGCGCTACCGTCGATAGCCACGGCCGGACCCCGTCCGTCGCCTTTGTTACGCACGGTGTGGCTACGGGTCGCAAGGTCGTAGTCGTTCTGGCCCGCCAGCACTTTGATGTCTGCTTTACCGGCAATTTCGCCTTCCAGCTGCGCGCTGCGGCTAACGATGTCAAAGTAGCCCAGCCCGTCGGTATTAATGCCCTGACCGGTGACGGATACCGCCCCTTTTTCGACCGCCAGCTTATAGGAACCGTCGTTATTTGCCTGCACTTTACCGGTGCTGAGGGTCAGGCTGTTGGCATTGATGGTGGTTGCGCCGTTCACGCTAATGCCGTTTTCGTTGGCAATGATGATGTCGGCCTTTTTACCGAAAACTTCCATCGTGCCGTTAATGTAGGACGCTTTCGCACCCGTTACTTCGCTGATAATGGCGCTGGCTTCGTGCTGCAGTTGGGCATTTTTTACCGCATAGCCGCCAATTTTCGTTACGCCGTCCTGCATGCTGTTGTTAAAGATCATCCCCTGTTTTTCAACGTTAAATTCGTTGAATTTATTCATGGAGATGCCTTTCGCATTAGGATCGGCAATATTCACCACGGGCGTGCCGTTGGCCGCCTGGCCCATGGTAGGGCCTTTCGACTGACGATTATCAGGCGTGGTTGCCGCATCGACGGGGGCCGAGAAAATGCCGGCCAAAGACAGATATAATGGGCAGAGCCGCTTATGCAAATTGCGCGTGGTTATTTTTCCGCTGCGTGTGTTTTTGTTTTTCATTATTCTTCCCTTTGTTAGAAGTTAATTTCCGTTTTGTAATAAACCACCGTATTATCGACGGTTTCTTCTTCCATTGAGTCTGGTTTTTTAACGGGCCACCCTGCCATAACGTAGGAAGAGAAATGGCTGCCAGTGGCTTTAACGCCCACTGATGCGCCCATCATGAATTGGCTGTCGCAGACATTGACGCCTTTCGGGCAATTATCTTTTGTGAAGCCAACGTCGTAGCCAATATAGGGCGTCAGCTGGTAAATACCGGCCAGTCCAATATCGAAAGGAAACTGCAGGCTATTGGCAATCCACGCGCCGCTGTCGCTCATCACGTTATCGTCTTTGAAACCACGAACGGTGTATTCATCGCCGATAGTCACTTTGGCATCACTCACCAGCACATCCGGCGTGTACTGAAAACCGCTGTTCAGCTCGTAGGTCATGCCGAGTCGGCCAAACTTAGCGAGCGGGCGCGTCCAGGAGGCAATGCCGTTGTATTTCAGATAATCGACGTCGAAACCCTCAAGGTCTTTGTCGCCGTCGCGGGCTGAACCAAACCACGGCACCGCCGCGGTGACGCTCAGATCGCCATAGAACCAGCCACCGCCCATGGCGCCAACGTAGGTCAGGCCCGACGCCAGCGAGGTGTAGGTTTTTGAGCTAACGTCAATGCGCGCGTTTTCGATGCCGTTGTAGTTATCCCGGCGTTCGACTTTCATCCAGGCGCTGGTTTTGCCCGTCGCGCCACGCATCAGCATGCGGCTGATACGCAGGGATGCACGCTCTGACGTGCCATCGGAATCGTAAATGCCGAAGCCGCCGTCGATGCCTTTTTCGTATTCGGATTTGTAATAGCTGGTATCAAACCCCCAATAGCCCAGCGGCACGCTGTAGCTAAATGACCAGGAGTCCTGTTTATCATTATTATTTTTCAGATCGTTCCAGGAGTAATACGCATTAAAAATGTCGTTTAATCCGGCAATATTTTTTGCCGTCAGGCTGCCGTAATATTGCTGCCAGCCTTCTGATTTGCTCCCGGAGTTATTTAACCCCGCCGCCGCGTCAATCGGAAATGAGGGCTGATGAATCAGGTTAAGATCGGAATAGCCATTAATGATTGAGGGTTCAACGCTAATATTATCCCTCTCCGAGACCCGCATCAGGTTCTCAACCATCTGGTCGACATCCTGCATATTGAGGATCTTGTCTTTGGCAAACGGGTAGGCGGTAAAAAGACGCGTGCTATCACGCAGGCCCGGTGTCTGGCCGTTCACCTTAAAATCGTTAATCTTTCCCCACAGCACGCGAAGCTTAAGCGTACCGCTCTTGATGTTGCCGGGGTCGATGCTGATAAGAGTGGTGGCATAGCCACGGGAAATATAAAAATCCGTTAACTCTTTCACTAAGGTGAAAATGTCAGATTTACCCAGATCCTTACCCAGATAACGCTGGACGATCTCCTCGCGCTGCGGCGATCCGTCGAACAGATGATCGTCGAGGATCTCGATCCGGGTTACGTTGAACTTCCACGATGAATTTGCCGGCAGGCCGGTCTCCGCGTCTTCGCCGCGAATTGCGCGCTGCTGTTGCAGCAACGCTTCCGTTCTTTTCGCCTCTTCAATCAGATACTGGTTACTCTGCCGCTCCAGGCGGTCAAGTTCCTGCTTGTTCTGAACTGAGGGCAGTATGGCGGCATGGGCCACCTGTAATAAAGGCAGTAAAAACAGGACGTTTTTGATTTTAAAATGACAACACATCACTCTCTCCCTGAGCGTTATTTAATGACAACGGTGTATTGAACGGCGCCGACAACTTTGCCGGGGGTGAGGGCCGTCTTACGATCGACCCCGCCGCCAACATAGATTTGTGCCTGATAGTTTTTGGTGAGCGTGGAGGCGGTATAGACCTTCTCCTTACCCAGCGTGATCGCGGTTGAGTTCTTCTCAAAAAGGCGAATACTAAAATTGCTTGCATAGCCATCGCCGCTTTCAACGCCGATCACACCGGTCAACGCGCCTAAAGGGGTGTTAATTAAGGAGTTGAAGGTGATGCCAATTTGTTCCGTAGAAGGGCAGCCCACGGTGATACTGAAGTCTTTTTTAACGCCCTGAAAAGTATCGTCGTTTTGAAAATCGGCGATGTTATAGGTGCCTAAATCGACGTTCGTCGCTGAGGGGGAAATGGAGCACGAGGCGGTAACCACCTTAATGGCAACACCAAAGTTGATGGCCATAATCGGCAGTTTTTCGCTTTCATCGGCGGACGGGATCACCATTGCTTCGGCCACCTTACCCGCTGGAATAAAGTATTCCCCTTCAGGCATCGAACCGGTCTGGACCATTTCCACCAGAACCGTACTGTTTTTCACCCCACAACCGGTGGAGCACGTGGTCGGCGAACCCGAGTTACCCGGCAGCCATGAAGATTCGGTCTGCGTGGGCCACCGCATGCGAATGCCTATCCCCGGGATTTCGGTGTTATAGACATGATCAATCTGCGACCGGATATAGCTTCGCGAATAGCTTGAATGCCATGAAGATTGGGTGGACGCGTCGCAGGTGTAGCTGACGTCCGGCACCTGATAGGTTTTGCTCCATAAAACCTTGCCGACTTCACGCTGCTTTATGACGTTAAGCGTGATGTCGTCCATGATATTCAGCGTCGCCAACGGGGACGTGAGGGTGCACAACGCCGCATAGGCGTTGTTGCACGTTAAAGAGATAAACGCCGTGGATAAAAGAATCAGCGCAGCCGTAAAAATCCGTTTCATGGTGTTGCCCCGTTATTGATGCAGGTAATTTCAATAGCCTTAAACGCTTCTTCCTCGGTTGGTCGGTCCTCAGTGCCTTGCTTCACATAACGCGCACCGCACTGCGCGGGCTTTTTATTTTTCTTCCACTGGAGGGTAAAGACGTTTTGGCCTTCCTTAAGCGCCACCATCGCCACGCCGTTTTGCCCGACCATGCCGATCGCGTTGTGCGATTCGTCCAGTACCGACGCACCAAATGGGATCACTTCGCCGGAAGGCAGCATAAAGCGCACAAAGCTCTGGCGATTGGCCTGGGTGTCCATTTTGATCAGCACTGCCGCGCCGGAGGTTGGCACGATGGTTCGGCGGGTGTCGTCGACCTCGACGGTATACGCGGTGCCTTTCGGGTCGGCGTACACCTCGTTGTACTTGTAAGGCACCAGATACCCGACAATGCCGTAGCCGTTGTCTTTGATGACGGCCTGGGAATCCGGGTAGATGCGAGAGCCTTCTGCGCCTTTTGCTTCCACGATGCCAATGGTGTCTGCGAGGGTCGGCACAAAGTTGATGCCACCTTCATGCACCACCACGCCGCCGTTCAGGTTGACCCCTCCCATAAAGGAGTCTCGGGACTGGCTGTAGGTCATCCCGCCCGAGGCGCTCTCGCCCGTGTAGGAGAGGTTCATGCCGAAGTTAGTTTCCGGCGTGTTGGACTGGCTGAAATAGCCGCCAAAGCCAAACTGTGAGCGTTCCCCGGCGGAGCCGTTCAGCGAGGTACGGAAGTTGGCTTCTTCGCTGTTATAGCTAAAGTTGGCCCCCAGGCGAGCCTGCTTCTCGTAGTGGTGGCCAAGCGGCATGCTCACGTTCAGGTAGAGCGTATCTTCGTGGTCGCCATCGTCGTTATTGGTGCGGCCAAGGGAGATCCCCCAGGTCGTGATGCCAAACTGGTTGTTGTAGCCCAGCACGAAGTTCGACTTTTCATTCCGGCCCTGCTCGTTATTCCAGACGTTGCCCACAAACCCGCTGACGTAGAAGCTTCCCCAACCGGCGGGAAGCGTCTGGTTGATGTTGGCTTCCAGTCGCTCGCGATAGCGTTCCGGGAGAAAGTCTTCTTCATCGGCTTCAATCGAGCGCTTCAGGCTGACCGCGTCGCTCAGGGAGTAGAAATTCGCGCTGGAGTAGCGATAGCCAATCAGGCTGAAGTTCGTCCCGGTTGTCGGGAGGGTCTTCGCCAGGCTAATGCGCAGGCTCATATTGCAGAACGTGCCGCAGCCTGCGGTGTCCGGCTGCCCCTCGAAGCGGGTGAAAGAGCGCGTCACGTCTACGCCTAATGCGCCCAGACGGGTGTTAATCGCAAAACCGGTCATCAGCGCCGCATAATCACCTTCGAACGCGCTCTGTCCGCCAACGTAGCCGGTAAAGTTATTGAATAAGCCGTACTGAAACGTGCCCTCAACCGCTTTCGGATCCTCTTTCAGCCAGGTATCGCGGATTTCACCCGCAGCCACAGAGTAGCGGGAGTAACCTTCGCGCAGCAGCTGCGGCACGCTTGAGTAGGGGACCACGAAGTAGGACTCTTTGCCGTTTGTCTCTTTAACGGTGACCTCAAGATCGCCGTTATAGCCTGTCGCATAGAGATCGCTGATGGCGAACTCCCCAGGCGGCACCACTTTTTCATACAGGGTGTTGCCAGCCTGCTTGATGGTCACCGTGGCGTTGCTGTTGGCGATGCCGCGCACCACCGGGGCATAGTTGCGTACCGAGTCGGGAAGCATGCGATCGTCCGTGGCGAGACGAACGCCACGCAGGGCGGTAGTGTCAAAAAAATCACCGGTGGTGTTCAGATCGCCCAGCACAATCTGCGATTGCAGCGGCGCAATCGCCCGCTCTGCATAGGCCTGGATATGCTGTACGCCGGTATTTTCAGTGTCGCTGCCGGAGCTCAGGCTGTCGTAGGTCGTAAAACGCCATGCCCCCAGTGCGAGGGTGTTGTGCAAATTGCTGTAGAGATAGGTCGCGTTGTCCTGAGCGGGGCGATAACGTGAACTGGTGGCGCTAAGGGTATAGGAGGACATCAGCGCCGGTACGCCGTTATCCCATAGCTCCGGGCTTACGTAACCCGCAGGCGTATTCAGCAGCACTGCCTGAGGAATCGTGACATCCAGCTGTTCTTCTACCGCATTATAATTAACCGTCGCGCCTTTAATCAGCTCAGGGAGAATAATGCAGGTATTCTGCTTCCAGTCGGGGGGAAGTTTTGATGTGTCGACGTCAAAGCGGACGACCATTTCGGGCGTCATGCAGGCGTTGAATCCCTGCTCATTATTTGCAGCCACAAAGGTAACGGTCCAGGTATTAACCGGCTTGAGGTTGCTGTAAACCTCAAGCGTATATTTCCCCGGCAGTATTTTTTCAACGCCGTCAAATTGTGTCAGATCGATTCCGCTATCGTAATACTTCATAAACCCACGAGAAAATGTCATCGGCTTACTGGTATCACTGGCATATACTGCGAGTGGCGCAATGGTCACCGAAATGACAAAGCCACTAATCACCCGCAAAATGTTAGTTTTCTTGTAAAACATCGACATATCACCGTCCTGGTCAATATGATTACTAATCAGAAGTTATACGTGCGCTTAATATAGGCACCCAGATCGGTAATATAATTGTATTGGAATGTCCCTTTCCCCTGCACGGCGTTAACCTGCGGGAAGTGATATACCAGCGTGCTATATGGCGCGATCATCTCGCCATCAATCATGACATCTTTACCCTGAGCATCTCTGAGCCAGACATTTGTCATGCTTACATGGAAAGGCGAATTATTTGTTCCAACGACGTCATAACCGTTGGCTGCTTTTTTCAATTGCCAGGTTAATTCATCCGCCGCTTTCATCGGATTACCTTTCAGACCAACCGGGCGATAGAAAAATTTAATCAGCGTTCTGAACGCCATCTTTAGCTGATTTTTATCTACGTCTTCCGCCATTTCAGGCGGAATATCCAGGACATTGAGCCACAGAACCGTTTCACGATCTTTTGGATATTTCGCGGCGGCGCCTTCCGTCTGGAATATGCGGAAAACTTTCCCCTTTTGGCCGTTAATTCTGGCCGCCGGTGGGGTGATAAAGAAAGGCAAATCTTCTTTGGCGATGCCGTCACTCTTATCGGTGCTGGAAAGCCACACCTGAACCAGTTCAGGCGCTTTGCTGACGTTATTAATACGAATCGTTTGTTCTTTCTCCCCGGCGTTGAATGCCACGCGGGTCGTCATAATTTGAATCGTTGCACTGGCCGCAAAGGAAAAGGCCAGCGTCATCATGAATACAGAAGATATAACAAGTTTTTTTAACATCTGGCCTAATCCTTTAGGTGATACTTTTAGCGGATAAACCCGCGGTGCGCGCGATTACTGATATTTAATGGAGTACACAACGTCGGTTGAGACTTGACCGGCAGTAGATGCACCACCCGTCGCCACATATTGTGCCCAGTAATCAAAGCGAGCCGTATTACCGGCAACCGTAACGGTTTTAGCGCTATCGTTTGCAGTATTCAGGTTCAGTTTTGCTTTTGAAGAATCCAGTAAACCAACCTGAACTTTCTCCGCTCCGCCTGACGCTTTAGCCACGGTATTTTTCAGGTTACCGGTGGTGGCATCGATATTGGTGCTTTGCGCCAGTTCGAAGAATACGCTGGCAACTTTGCCATTGGTGCAGTTTGCGCCGCTTAACGTAATGTGGAATGGGGTATCGCCCGCGCGCTGTCCATCCGTTGCAAGCGCGGTTGTACTAATAGAAGGTAAATGAACGGTAAAGTCTGGGCTTTCAGATTCGCCCTGTGCGTCACCGCCGGTAATAGTACAGGTTGCGTCGCTAATAGTACCTTCAAAAGTAATCGTGCCATCTTCTGCTGCCGCGGCGGTACCGATGGTTGAAAGAACGGCCAGGATTGCCAGCTTAGATAACTTATTCATAAAAATATCCATATCATTTCATTGGGGGGGGGGCTATTGTATAGAGGTCATCTCCTCCACCGCTATCGTCCCAGCCTAAATATATTCCTAGTTTTAAAATGGTATATTTATTAAATTTATGAATTAAGTTTTGCTTCAAACTTTTAAACGCAACTAATGCGAAGAAATGGGGGGGGTAAGATAATATCAATTCTAAAAATGAATTTTATCGGTATGGTGAATAATTAGGAGCCGTAAAAGTCTGGCAACACAATTGATTTATGTTTTGAAAAGTGAGCTTGAATCTTCACGTTCCAGAGGCTAGCATTAGGCAAAAGCAGTAAGGACATCAATCCCTTCCTCGTCGGGTTTAACGACGCGGAGGGGATTTTTTTTCATCTGTATCTAATGCAACGACTTTTAAGAGGTCAGGACATGAGCACTTTAGGTCATCAGTACGACAACTCTCTGGTATCTAACGCGTTTGGTTTTTTACGCCTTCCGATGAACTTCCAGCCCTACGACAGCGATGCTGACTGGGTGATTACCGGTGTGCCGTTCGATATGGCAACCTCGGGTCGTGCCGGTGGACGTCATGGCCCGGCGGCGATCCGTCAGGTTTCCACCAACCTGGCCTGGGAGCACAACCGCTTCCCGTGGAACTTCGACATGCGCGAGCGCCTGAACGTGGTTGACTGCGGTGACCTCGTGTATGCCTTCGGCGACGCGCGTGAGATGAGCGAAAAGCTGCAGGCCCACGCCGAGAAACTGTTGGCTGCCGGTAAGCGTATGCTCTCCTTCGGTGGCGACCACTTTGTGACTCTGCCACTGCTGCGCGCCCACGCGAAACACTTTGGCAAAATGGCGCTGGTCCATTTCGATGCGCATACCGACACCTACGCGAACGGCTGCGAGTTTGACCACGGAACTATGTTCTACACTGCACCGAACGAAGGCCTAATCGATCCGAACCACTCCGTGCAGATCGGTATTCGTACGGAGTTCGACAAAGACAACGGCTTCACCGTGCTGGATGCTTGCCAGGTGAACGATCGCGGCGTGGATGACATCATCGCGCAGGTGAAGCAGATTGTCGGCGATATGCCAGTCTACCTGACCTTCGACATCGACTGCCTGGATCCTGCCTTTGCGCCAGGCACCGGTACGCCGGTGATCGGTGGCCTGACGTCCGACCGCGCCATCAAGCTGGTGCGCGGCTTGAAGGATCTGAACATCGTCGGGATGGACGTGGTGGAAGTGGCGCCAGCCTATGACCAGTCCGAAATCACAGCCCTGGCGGCAGCGACCCTGGCACTGGAAATGCTCTACATTCAGGCGGCGAAAAAAGGCGAATAAGCCTTAGGCGCTGATTGCTGCTGCGCGACGCATGCGCAGCAGCAACATTCCTCCGGCCAGAAGGGTGATCGCCTGCGACACGACCAGGACCGAAAAGCCAGAGCTGACCGACCCGACCGATTTCATCACCACCCCCATCAGTAGCGGAATAAACGCCGCACAGATATTCCCTATGCCATTAATGATCCCATACGCGCTACCCACCGCTTCCCGCGCGGCATGATGTTGGATCACCGCAGGGATCGCAGCTCCCTGAAGTCCCCAGAAAGCATTGGCGGACAACATAAACATCCCCAACCAGACAGGCTGATGGCTGAGCATCAGCGCGACCACGGACAGCGCCGTTAACGCGCCTCCCACCACAAACAGCACCGGTGCCTGTTCCGGGCGCATTTTGTCGAGCAGCACGCCGCCCAAAAATTTCGACCCCAGGCTCAGCAGGAAGGGAATGGCTGCAAGCAGGCCCGTAGCATGCAGTGAGAAGTGATGTTCATCGCGCAGCCATGCGGGCAGCCAGGCGCTGCTCCCCCAGAGATAGCTCAGCGTGGCGATTTCAACCAACAGGATCCAGCCCAGCAGCGGCGTTTGCCAGGCAAGGGTGAAGGTCTGCACCCATCCCGGCTTTTTCATCTTCCCCCGGCTCTGGGGCGCTGGCAGGAAGCGCCAGATTAACCCGCCACCCAGCACAAGATTCATGACGGCCAACGCGTAGAACGATCCCGCCCAGCCCAGATGCGCCATCAGCCAGGTGATCAGTGGAAAGCCCACCGCCAGCCCGAGCGAGACACCCAGCGCGGTCACCGCGTTGGGTTTGCCGATCTCTTCTGCGTTAAAGCGCTCGCTGATAAAGCGCGTTTTTAATGAAAAGAGCGGCCCCTCCGCAATCCCCAGAATCACGCGCGCAATGAGCATCCCCATCAGCGAGCCGAGCAAGGGCGAAATCGCACAGACCGCGGCCCAAATCGCAATGCTGCTTAATAATCCCTGCCGATAATGAAGTTTGCTTTCAATAACTGGCGTTAATAATAAAGCCGAAAAACCATAACCCAGCAGAAAGCAGCTCATGAGCATTCCTTGTAACATTCTGTTTTCATTTAACTGAAAATGTGCGGCAAATTCCGGGTGTAAAATCATTACCGAGATATTCACACGGTCGATGTAGGAAATAATGATGAGTAATAACAGTGCAATTGTACCTTGCCATCTTGCCGTCATGATGCCTGCCTTATGTCTGCGCGTGTGAATATTTTTTATCAGGGTGATTGTCACGGGTGTAAAATGGTTCACCTGTGAAACTCTTTGTTTATTAAGAATAAAGTAAAAATAAGTTTCACAGGTGAAACACGATGACGTGCCACCTTTTTATTTTTAATGAGCAAAAAGAAAAGAAGTCAATATCTGTTTTTTGAAATTTTAGACTATCGAAAAATCGTATTCTTTCACGCGGCAATAATGAAAATTTCATATCGCTGCATTTTTTCGTGATCCTTTGCACACTTAGTTAATTAATTACCTCTTGGTTAACAAATTCGTCACATTCGCGCTTGACGAAACATTCATCGCTTTTATATTGACCGTATTAAATAAGAAACAGAGTTTCATATATGAAACAAAAGCCTGGAGGATCGTGATGAGCTGGATAGGCGTATGTGACGCAGAACAAGTACAGGAAGATTTCCCTTTTAGCGGCAACGTCGACGGTAAAGAGATCGGCGTTTATTTGATTGACGGTGAATATTACGCGCTGGAAGACGTATGCCCGCACGCATATGCCTTGCTGAGCCAGGGCTTCGTCGAAGATGGCAAGGTGGAATGCCCGCTACACGAGGCGGTGTTCGACGTCAAAACCGGCCAGTGCCTGCATGGCCCCGGTGGTCGCAACCTTAACCGCTACCCGGTTCGGGTCTTTGAAAACCAAATCCAGATTACCTTCGTCGAGGAGAGCGTGGCATGAGCGACACCCTGAACTACAACCCGGCGCTGCCGGAAAGCCGCCAGTTTACTCCGCCTGCAGAAGGCGGTAACGGTGCCATTCATAAGCCAGGCGATTACCAGAACCTGATCTGGCAAACCCGCAGCCGCGAGCCGGAAAACTGGGAGATGAACCTGATCGCGACGCTGGAAGATCTCTTCGAGCAGGGCGTTGAAACCTTGCCGGAGCTGGTGAACGGGCTGAACGCGGTGCGCATGCACGACCAGCAGGGCGAGCCCTGGAGCGACGCCAGCTTCCAGGCATTCTTACAGGTTAACGGCTACTGAGGACAACGCGATGACGACTACCGTACAAAACTATCTGGATAAAGGTCTGCGCGGCCTCTGGTATCCGGTACTGGCGAGCTGGGAAGTGCAGTCCGCGCCGGTGGGGATTACCCGCCTGGGCGAGCAGATTGTGGTCTGGCGCAATAAAGACGGCCAGGTGCAGGCGCTGGAAGACCGCTGTCCGCACCGCGGCGCACGCCTGTCGATGGGCTGGAACCTTGGGGACCGTATTGCCTGCTGGTACCACGGCGTGGAAGTGGCGGGCAATGGCGAAGTGAAAGATGTGCCCGCCGTGGACAAATGCCCGCTGGTCGGCCAGCAGTGCGTGCGCAGCTATAACGTGCAGGAGGCGCACGGCGCCATTTTCCTGTGGTTCGGCGTCACTGCTGACCAGCAGCCGGACGAGCTGACTTTCCCGGATGAGCTCGCCGACACGGACAGTTTCAGCAACTTCCTCTGCACCGCCGCGTGGAAATGCAATTACCAGTACGCGCTGGAAAACGTCATGGACCCGATGCACGGCACCTATCTGCATTCGTCATCACATTCGATGGCGGAAGGGGATCGCAAGGCCGACATGGTGCTTCAGCCGACCAAAACCGGCTTCATCTTCGAGAAAAAGGGGCAGAGCGGCGTCAATTTCGACTGGGTGGAATTGGGCAACAGCGGCACCTGCTGGATGCGTCTCTCCATTCCGTATAAGAAGCGTTTCGGACCGGGCGGCCATTTCTTTATCGTCGGCATGGTGGTGCCGGAAGATAACGACAACTGCCGCGTTTTCTTCTGGCGCATTCGCCGCGTGCAGGGCTGGCAGCGCGATATGTGGCGCTTTATGTACCGCAATCGTCTGGAAAAACTGCACTGGGAAGTGCTGGAGCAGGACCGCGTGGTGCTGGAAAGCCTGGCGCCAAATGCCCGTGACCATGAATACCTCTACCAGCACGACGTCGGGCTCTCGCGCCTGCGCCGCATGATGCAAAAGGCCGCGAAAGAACAGCTGGCGATGCGCGAAGCGCAGCAGGGAGCCGCCTGATGAACGGACTGCTGAGCGGGAAGCGCATCGTCGTGACCGGCGCCGCGCGCGGGCTGGGTTACCACTTTGCCAGCGCCTGCGCTGCGCAAGGTGCCTGCGTGGTGATGTGCGACATCCTCAAAGGCGAGCTGGCCGAAAGCGCCCACCGTCTGAGCGAGCAAGGGTATGTAACCGAATCGCACGTTATCGATCTGGCCGATCCGCAGTCCATCGAGCAGGTATTCAGCGCCATTGGCAAACTGGGGCAGATTGACGGTCTGGTGAACAACGCGGCAATGGCGACCGGCGTGGGCGGTAAAAACATGCTGGATTACGATCCGGATCTCTGGGATCGGGTGATGAGCGTGAACGTCAAGGGCACCTGGCTGGTGACGCGTGCCGCCGTGCCGCTGCTGCGCGAAGGGGCGGGGATTGTGAACGTGGCGTCCGATACCGCGCTGTGGGGCGCGCCGCGCCTGATGGCCTACGTGGCCAGTAAGGGGGCGGTGATTGCGATGACCCGCTCAATGGCGCGCGAGCTGGGGGAAAAACGCATTCGAATCAACGCTATCGCGCCGGGGCTGACCCGCGTCGAGGCCACCGAATATGTGCCCGCCGAACGCCATCAGCTCTACGAAAATGGCCGCGCGTTAACGGGCGCGCAGCAGCCGGAGGATGTCACCGGCAGCGTGGTCTGGCTCTTAAGCGATCTGTCGCGGTTTATCACCGGGCAGTTGATCCCGGTCAACGGCGGTTTTGTCTTTAACTAAGGTATGGCGATTATGGCAAACGATCAGGAAGTGAAGTATCTGGTGCCGGGGCTTGAACGCGGTTTGCAGCTGCTGTTGGCCTTCGGCGAGCAGCATCGCGAGCTGACCTTTGCCGAGCTACACCGGCTGGTGGATATGCCGAAGGCCACTGCCTACCGCGTGGTGCAGACGCTGGAGTATATGGGTTTTCTGGAGCGCAATGCGCGCACCAATACCTTCTCGCTGGGCATGAACGTGCTGCGCCTGGGCTTTGAGTACATCGCCTCGCTGGATGTGGCGCAGGTAGGCCAGCCGGTGATCGAGCAGCTTCGCGATGTCAGCCAGTGCAGCAGCCATCTGGCGATCCGCGACGGACGCGACATTATTTACATTGCCCGCGTCAGCGCCGCCGGGTCGCGTATCAATCAGGTCAGCATTGGCACCCGTCTGCCGGTGCACTGTACCTCGCTTGGGCGCATGTTATTGACCGATATTTCCCGCGCCGATTTTGAACAGCTGTTCCCGCACGAGCGGCTGCCGGGCAACACGCCGGGGCAGCTTCATGACCGCGAAGCCCTGTGGCAGATGGTGCAGCAGGACAAAGCCCGCGGATATGTGATTGGCGAGTCTTTCTTCCGCCACGGCATCTCTTCCATCGTCTATCCGGTGTATGACCGAAGCCAGCGCGTGGCGGCGGTGGTCAGCATTCTGGTGCCGTCGGAGGAGATCCCGCAGACCGACCGCGAGCGGCTCCAGAACGAGGTTCGCCTCGCGGCAGATAAAATTTCTGGCTTCTTAGGGTACCTGTCACAGGCCAGTTAAATCAGTGAGTTAACGTCAGGCGCTTCAGTGCGTCGGGCATGTTTTACGCCCAATTTGGGCCAGATGAGGCAACGAACGATGAGTGTAACCGGAATTGAAAAGCTGGAATTTGGCGTGGAAGACCTGACGCACTGCGCCAAATTTATGCGTGATTTTGGCCTGACGGGCGATGCCAGCGGCCAGCGTTTTACCACCCTGAGCGGCGCACGCGTGGAGCTTAATCCGATCGACAGCCCCGACCTGCCGCCAGCCTTTGAAGCGGGCAACACCCTGCGCCGTATGACCTGGGCGGTGGCCACCCCGGTAGACCTCGATGCGCTGCGCCCGAAGCTTGCCGGGCAGCCTGGCTTTCGTGAAGTGGGCGACGCCCTGGAGTGCCGCGATCCGAACGGCATGACGCTGCGCGTGCAGGTCAGCCAGCAGACCGACGTGGAGCTGAACGTTGAGCCGATTAACCAGTGGGGAGACGCTCGCCGAATCGACACCCCCAGCCCGGTCTACGATCGCGCCCAGCCGATTAACGTCGGGCACGTGGTGTTTTTCGTTGAGGAGCTGGCCGCGGTGGAGACATTTTATCGCGAGGTGCTCGGCTTCCAGGTCTCTGACCGCTACATCAACCGCGCCGTATTCCTGCGCTGCGGCGTGCGCGGCGGCCATCACAACCTGTTCCTGCTGCAATTACCGAACCGCAAGCGTGGGCTAAACCACGTTGCGTTTACGGTGCGCGACATCCACGAGGTGATCGGCGGCGGGATTGCGATGAATAAAAACGCCTGGAGCACGTTTATTGGGCCGGGCCGTCATCCGGTGTCGTCGGCCTATTTCTGGTACGTCAACAGCCCGACCGGCGGCGCGTTTGAGTATTACACCAATGATGATTACCTGACCGAAAACTGGCAACCGCGCGAGCTGGAGCATTCGCTGGTCTCCTTCACCGAATGGGCGGTGGAAGGCGGCATCGACCACGACACGCGCCGTCAGCAGAAAAAGCCGGAGGCGGTATGACGTCGCGCATTGTCATTATCGGCGGTGGTCAGGCGGGCGGCTGGGCGGCAAAAACCCTCCGCGACGAGGGCTTCGAGGGCGAGATTTGCGTGGTGGCGGAAGAAGCGTGGGATTTCTACGAACGTCCGCCGCTGTCGAAGGCGTCTCTGCTGGAGCCTGACGCGGCGCTCCCGCGGCTGTTTTCCGAAGAGGCACAGCAGGCGCTGGATCTGACCTGGTACCGCCCACTGCGTGCGGAGCAGATCGACCGTCAGACAAAAACGGTGCGTTTAAGCAACGGTACGCATCTTAGTTACAACATTCTTTTGATCGCCACCGGAGGGCGGGCGCGTCTGCCGGGCGAGGCGTGGGCGGCGCATCCGCAGGTCTATACCCTGCGCCACTGGCAGGATGCGCAGCGTCTGAAGGGGCGTCTGGCGCAGAGTAAAACCCTGGCGATTGTGGGCGGCGGCTGGATCGGCCTTGAGATTGCCGCCTCCGCGCGCAAAAACGGCGTGGCGGTCACGCTGTTCGAGCAGCAGCCCGCGCTGTGCATGCGGTCGGTGAGCGGAGAAGTATCGCAACGCTTAGCGGCCATCCATCGCGAACAGGGCGTCGACATCCGTACCGGCTGCGGCGCGCTGGAGCTGGAGGACGACAATGGCCTGCCGGTTATTCACTGTGATGGCCAGCGCGAAACCTTTGATGCGGTGGTGGTCGGGATCGGCGTCGATCTCAATCTGGAACTGGCGCGCGATGCGGGGCTTCATACCGGGCGCGGGATCGTGGTGGATGCTCAGGGGCGTACCTCGGATCCGTTCATCTTTGCGGCTGGCGATGTGGCTCAGCATCACCACTACGGCTTGTGCATTCAGTCGTGGGCATTTGCCCAGAATCAGGCGGTGGCGACGGCGAAAGCGATGCTCAACCCCGATGCGCCAGGCTACGACGACGCGCCATGGCTGTGGTCGGATCAATACCAGCACAATATTCAGATCCTCGGCATTCCGCATCCGGGCAGCAACACGATAGCGCGTGAAGATTCGCTCTTTTTCTCGCTGGATGAAAACGGACGACTGACGCAGCTGGTGGCGTTTAACGATGCGCGCACCGTCAAGCTGGCGAAACGCTGGATGGCGGCAGGGCGGGATTTATCGGACGTACCGCTCGCCGACCCGACTTTTTCACTGATGTCATTGCGATAGCTAACCCGCACCCGTAGGGGGAGAGATGACCACATTAGAGACCAACACCGCGCCCGTTGAGGCAGGCGGTGAGGGAACCCGCACGCCTGAAAAAGCAGTGCGCTGGGCTATCCCGCTGTCGCTGCTGGCCTGCGTGCTGCTGGCGTTTTTCGACAAAATCAGTATTGCGGCGCTGTTTTCTGACAGCCATTTCCAGCAGGCGATGGGGATCGATTTCGACACCACGCGCCTCGGCATTCTGATGAGCGCCTTTCTGCTGAGCTACGGTTTTTCGTCAGTCTTTCTCAGCGGGCTGGGGGATAAAATCGCGCCGCTGCGCCTGCTGACCGGGATGATGGCGATCTGGTGCGTGCTGATGGTGGCGATGGGCTTTACCCACAACTATACGCTGATGATCGTGCTGCGCATTCTGCTGGGGGTGGCGGAGGGGCCCCTGTTCCCGCTGGCCTTCGCCATTGTGCGTCACAACTTCCCGCAGCATCTGCAGGCGCGCGCCACCATGCTGTGGCTACTTGGCACGCCGGTGGGCGCGGCGATTGGTTTTCCGCTCTCCCTCTGGCTGCTGAACACCTTCGGCTGGCAGAGCACCTTCTTCGTGATGGCGATGCTTACCGTGCCGGTATTGATTTTCGTGCGCGTCGGTCTGCGTGGTATCCGCCTGGAGGCGAAACCTGGCACCACGCAGGCGTCTCAGGATGAGCGGCGTGCCGCGCGGCGCGAGCTGTTCGTCAGCCCGCACTTCTGGATCATCTGCATCTTTAACATCGCCTTCCTGACCTACCTGTGGGGCATCAATGGCTGGCTGCCGGGCTACCTGATCAAAGGCAAAGGCATTCACCTGGAGCATGCGGGCTGGCTGTCCTCGATGCCGTTCATCGCCATGCTGGCGGGCGAAGTGATTGGCGCGTGGCTCTCTGACCGGGTCGATAAGCGTGCGGCAGCCTGCTTTATTTCCATGGCGGGCGCGGCTGTCGGGCTGGCGGCGGTCATGCACCTCGACACCCCGCTGACCATCATCGCCGCGATGAGCTTCAGCACCTTTATGTGGGGCACTGGCGCACCCAACATTTTTGCCCTGCTGGCGAAGGCCACTCATCCACGGGTGAGCGCGACGGCGGGCGGCATTTTCAACGGGCTGGGAAACTTCGCGGGCGCACTGTCGCCAGCGGTGATGGGGGCGCTTATCGCCTTCACCCACAGCATGGATTCCGGGCTGATTTTTCTGGCGGTGATGGCGGCGGTGGGCTGCGTCCTGTTACTGCCGCTGCTGAGACGTTACTGAGGAGAGTGTCATGACTGATTCAACCGTAACCCATAAATCAGGCATCAAACCTGAGCACCTGACGATGGAAGAGTGGGTCGAGTCGCGCATCGCGCGCTTTGAAGGCCGTAAGTACGACTGGAACGCGCTGAAGTTCCAGGCCGACTATGACCCGAAATATCGCCGGGCGCAGATGCGCTACATCGGCACCGGTGCAACGGGCGTGGCGAACGACACCAACACCGTGCAGGCGGACCATTTCACCTTCTCCACCATGGTGCTGCCGTCGAAGTGTGAAGGGCCGCTGCACCTGCATGACGACGTGGAAGAGGTGTTCTTCATGCTTAAAGGGCAAATCACGCTGATGATCCAGGACGGCGAACACTACACCGAAACCGTGCTGCGCGAGCGTGACCTGATCTCCGTCCCGCCGGGTATCTATCGCGGCCTGTTTAACCACGGGGAAGAAGAGGCGCTGATGTGCGTCATGCTGGGGACCAACAAGCCGGAAATCCCGACCTATCCCGCCGATCATCCGCTTTCAAAAGTGAAGCGGAACTAAGGGGGCATGATGACGGGTTTTCGTGAACAGGGAAGCGGCATTCCGCTGATGCTGCTGCATGGGATCAGCTCGGGTGCTGCCTCCTGGCATAAGCAGATGGCGCTGAAGGGTTTTCGCGTGCTGGCGTGGGACATGCCCGGTTATGGCGAAAGCCCGATGCTGACCGTAGAACGGGCGAGTGCGGGAGATTACGCCGATGCACTGGCGGCAATGCTTGACCGCGCGGGCGTCTGGCAGGCGGTACTGGTCGGCCATTCTCTCGGGGCGCTGGTCGCCAGCGCCTTTGCGGCGAAGTTTCCCGACCGGGTGCGGCATCTGGTGCTGGCAGATGCCGCGCAGGGCTACGGTCAGGCCGCACCGGAGCAACGCGAGCAGGTCTGGCGCAGCCGCGAGCAGCAGATGGCGCTGGGCGGTGAAATCCTTGCCCAGACCCGCGCGGCGAAGCTGTTGCGCCCCGGCGCCCGCGGGGAAGATATCGCCACCGTCGCGTCGGGCATGCGCAAGCTGCGTCCTGAAGGCTACCTTGCCGCCGCGTGGATGCTGGCACACGACGATATTCACGGCTGGCTTAAACGTTACTCCGGCACGTTTGAGGTCTGGTGCGGCGAGCAGGATGCGATCACGCAGCCCGAGCTGGTGCAGGGGCTGGCACTGCGCTACGGCATGCCGTTTACCGCCATTCCCCAGGCCGGGCACGCCAGCTATCTCGATAACGCGGCGTTTTTTAACCAACAGCTTTTACGCATTAACGAAGAGGTGCGCGATGAATGCACAAATTGACGGGCGCGTAGCGGTAGTCACCGGCGGTTCTTCTGGCATTGGCTTTGAAACGCTGCGCCTGCTGCTGGGCGAGGGGACAAAAGTGGCTTTCTGCGGCCGAGACCCGGACCGGCTCGCCAGCGCCCACGCGACGCTGCAAAACGAATACCCCGACGGCGAGATTTTCTCCTACCGCTGCGACGTGCTAAACGCTGCCGAAGTTCAGGGCTTTGCGGATGCCGTTCAGGCCCGCTTTGGCGCAGCGGACATGCTGATCAACAACGCCGGGCAGGGCTATGTGGCGCATTTCAGCGATACCCCGCGCGAAGCGTGGCTGCACGAAGCCGAACTGAAATTGTTCGGTGTGATCAACCCGGTGCAGGCGTTTCAGCCTCTGCTGGAGCGGTCCGATATCGCCTCCATTACCTGCGTGAACTCCCTGCTGGCGCTGCAGCCGGAGGAGCACATGATCGCCACTTCTGCCGCCCGTGCTGCGCTGCTGAATATGACGCTGACGCTCTCAAAAGAGCTGGTGGGTAAAGGTATCCGCGTGAATTCCATTTTGCTCGGCATGGTGGAGTCCGGGCAGTGGCAGCGCCGCTTTGAGAGCCGGACGGACAAAAGTCAGAGCTGGCCGGAGTGGACGGCGGAGATCGCGCGTAAACGTGGCATCCCGATGGCGCGTCTCGGCAAGCCGCAGGAGCCCGCGCAGGCGCTGCTGTTCCTCGCCTCGCCGCTGGCGTCATTCACCACCGGCGCCGCGCTGGACGTTTCCGGCGGCTTCTGCCGCCACCTGTAAGGACACATTATGAAAAAGATCATGTTAATTGGTTTTGGCGCCATGGCGCAGGCGGTGATTGAGCGTTTACCCGCGGGCGTGGCTATTGGCTGGATCGTGGCGCGTGAATCTCATCATGCGGCGATTCACACACAGTTTGGTGATGCAGTGATGGCGCTCGGTACGCCGGTGGCGTGCGCTGACACGCCCGATCTGGTGCTGGAGTGCGCCAGCCAGCAGGCGGTGGCGCAGTACGGCGAGGACATATTGCGTCGCGGCTGGCATCTGGCGGTGATCTCCACCGGCGCGCTGGCGGACAGCGCGCTGGAGCAGCGTTTGCTCAGTGCTGGCGGCAAGCTGACGTTGCTCTCCGGCGCGGTTGCCGGTATCGACGGGCTTGCGGCGGCGAAAGAGGGCGGGCTGGAACGCGTGACCTATCAGTCGCGCAAAAGCCCGGCCAGCTGGCGCGGCAGTTATGCTGAGCAGCTTATCGACCTTAACGCGGTGTCTGAGGCGAGCGTTTTCTTTGAAGGCAGCGCCCGCGAGGCGGCGCGCCTGTTCCCGGCGAACGCCAACGTGGCGGCGACGGTGGCGCTCGGTGGCGTCGGGATGGACGAGACGCGCGTGCAGCTGATGGTCGACCCGGCAACGAAGCGTAATACCCACACGCTGCATGTCGAAGGCGTGTTCGGCGAGTTCCATCTTGAGCTGAGCGGATTGCCGCTGGCGTCTAACCCTAAAACCTCCACCCTTGCAGCACTGAGCGCGGTACGCGCCTGCCGCGAGCTGGCCCTGAGCTGAGGAGCGACGATGGACGATCTGAAGATTTTTATCGGCGGCCACTGGCGAGATGGTGGTGGCAATCCGATGCAGAGCCATTTCCCGGCAGACGGGTCGATCAATGCGACGCTGAATGCGGCAAGTCTCGACGATCTGAATGACGCAATCGAGGCCGGCGAGCGGGCGTGGCGCGATCCCGCGTGGCGCAGCAGCCTTCCGCACATGCGCGCGAGGATCCTGCATAAGGTCGCGGATCTGATTGAATTCCGCGTCGACGAACTGGCGAAAATGCAGAGCCGCGATAACGGCAAGCCGCTCGCGGAGGCGCGTGGGCTGGTGATGAGTGCGGCAGGGACGGCGCGCTACTTTGCCTCTGCCTGCGAGCTGCTGGAAGGGGAACTCCCGACGCCACGCCAGCCGGATCTGCTGACCCTGAGCCGCTATGAACCGCTCGGCGTGGTGGCTGCCATCACGCCATGGAACTCGCCGATTGCCAGCGAAATGCAAAAGGTTGCCCCGGCGATTGCCGCCGGAAATGCAGTGATCCTCAAACCTGCCGAGGCCACGCCGCTGATGGCGCTGGAGCTGGCGCGTATTTTTGAACAGGCCGGGCTGCCCGCCGGGCTGCTGAGCGTGCTACCCGGTAAAGGCTCGGTGATTGGCGATGCGCTGGCGCGTCACCCTAAGGTGCGCAAAATCTCCTTTACCGGTGGCACCACTACGGGCCGCCATCTTGCACACGTGGCGGCGGAAAAGCTGATCCCGGCATCGCTGGAGCTGGGCGGAAAATCACCGACCATCGTGCTGGAAGACGCAGACATCGAGCAGGCCGCGCGCGGCATCTGCTACGGCATTTTTAGCTCGGCAGGGCAGGCGTGCATTGCCGGTTCACGGCTGTTTATCCACGAGAGCATTTACGCGCCGCTGATGTCGCGGCTGCTTGAGCTCACGCGCGGGCTGCGCGTCGGACATCCGTTTACTGACGGTACCCATGTCGGGCCGCTGATTAACCCTAAACATCGTCAGAGCGTGCAGGATTACGTCGAGCTGGCGAAGCGCGAAGGGGGCCGCGTGCTGTGCGGCGGGGAGATCCCGGCCGATCCTGAGCTGGCAAACGGCAGTTTCTTCCTGCCCACCCTCATCGAAGGGCTGAGCAACAGCGCCCGCACGTGTCAGGAGGAGATCTTCGGCCCGGTACTGGTGGCGATGCCGTTTCGCGACGAGGCCACGCTTATCCGCGAGGCCAACGACTCGGTGTACGGCCTGGCGGCGGGGATCTGGACGCGCGATGCCGGGCGCGCGCTGCGACTGAGCGAACAGCTTGAGGCGGGCACGGTGTGGATCAACACCTACAAAGTCTTTGCGATTTCAACCCCGTTCGGGGGCTTTAAAGAGAGCGGTCTGGGCCGCGAAAAGGGCATTCAGGGGCTGAAAGCCTGGATGCAGCAAAAGAGCATTTATCTGGCGACGGGTAACAGCGTCAACCACTGGTGCGACTGAGAAAGGGTGAGCAATGAGCGAAATGATAACCGTCGGCGACGCCATCGCCAGAACGCTGGAGCAGTATCAGGTTGAGGCCATCTACGGCGTCATCTCCATTCACAACCTGCCGATCGCGGATGCGGTCGGGCAGCGCGGCAACATTCGCTTCGTGCCCGCGCGCGGCGAAGCGGGATCCGTGACCATGGCCGACGCCCACGGACGTTTTTCCGGTCTCGGCGTGGCGCTGACCAGCACCGGTGCGGGTGCCGGTAACGCGGTAGGCGCGCTGGTAGAAGCGATGAACGCCTGCACGCCGCTGCTGCATTTAACCGGACAGGTCGAAAAAGCCTGGCTGGATGCCGATACCGGATTTATCCATGAAACCCGCGACCAGCTGACCTTCCTGAAGGCCAGCTCCAAACGGGCGTACCGCATCAGCAACGCCAACCAGGCGATAGCTATCCTGCACAAAGCGATTCAGGACGCGCAGACGCCGCCGTGCGGGCCGGTCTCTGTTGAGATCCCGATTGATATTCAGAGTGCCAACATTCCGCTTTCGCTGGTGACCGCACCGGTGAAACCGACGTCTGTCGCCACCGTGGACCCCGCGATAGTTGACGCACTCTGGGCGCAGTTGAAGCAGGCAAAACAGCCGTTGCTGTGGCTGGGCGGCGGAGCGCTGAGATGCGCTGATGCGGTGAAAAAGCTGGCGGATGCAGGCATCACCGTCATCTCCAGCACCCACGCGCGCGGCGTGCTGCCGGACAGCCATCGCGGCAGCCTGCGGGCGTTTCACAACTCGCCATCCGTTGAAGCGCTCATCGCGCAGTGTGACTTTACGCTGGTCGCCGGTTCACGC
This sequence comes from Enterobacter cloacae complex sp. IR5458, assembly GCF_049238025.1. Lineage (NCBI taxonomy): Bacteria > Pseudomonadati > Pseudomonadota > Gammaproteobacteria > Enterobacterales > Enterobacteriaceae > Enterobacter > Enterobacter cloacae complex sp. IR5458. The sequence goes on along the minus strand of NZ_JBMKIF010000027.1, from coordinate 29,932 downwards.
CTGCGCAGCAACGAAACCCGCTCATGGACGCTGGCGCTGCCGTCTCCACGGGTACAGGTAGATATCGACCCGGCGGCGGCGAGCCGTAATTATCTGATGGATAACACGCTGATAGCCGATTGTTCCGCGTTGCTTAGCGCGCTGGCCGAAAACGTACAGGGGCGTGAGTGGGGCAACGCGCAGTGGGACGCGCTGGTTCAACAGGCGGTTGAGCAAGCCGGGCAGGGCCTGCGCGATCAGTGCGGCCCCTATGCGAGACTTAACGATGCCATCGAGAAAGCGCTTCCGCAGGACGGCCTGCTGGTGCGCGATATCACCGTGTCCGGCAGCCTGTGGGGCAGCCGCCTGTTCCGCGCCAACGGCCCGCTGATGAACATTCACTCGCTGGCCGGAGCCATTGGTATGGGGCTGCCGATGGCCATTGGCTCCGCGATAGCTAACCCGCAGCGCAAGGTTGTGGGGCTGGTGGGTGATGGTGGTCTGAGTCTGAACCTCGGCGAACTGGCGACGCTGGCCCAGGAGAAAGCCAACGTGACGCTGCTGATCATGAACGACGGGGGGTACGGCGTAATGCGTGGTATTCAGGATAAGTATTTCGGCGGGCGTCAGTATTACAACGAGCTGCATACGCCGGACTTCACTCTGCTGGCGCAGGCGATTGGCCTGCAGGCATGGAGCGTTGAGCGTGCCGAGGATTTTGATGCCGTTATGACAGAAGCGCTGGCGATGCCGGGACCGTCGGTAGTGGAAGTGCGGATGGGGCAGATTGGCGCCCTGAAGTTTGCCGGGCCGCCGCAGAAGACGCTGTATTGATATCGTGGATATCGCCCGGTGGCGCTGCGCTTACCGGGCCTACGGTTTCTCACTCAATAACAGCGAAAAACCGTAGGCCGGGTAAGACGAAGCCGCCACCCGGCTTTTTTCATCAGAACACGTTAAACGGGTATTCCACGTAAGCACGGATCTCATCCCCACCCACGTTGTAATCGCTGGCGTTGCTGGAGACACGCAGCACGGAATAGCGCAGCTTCAGCTTCAGATCTTTCGCCGGACCATCCTGCACCTGGTACTGGATCTGGTTGAACCACTCATGCTCTTTGCCGTTGCTGGTTTCAGAGGTTTTGATGTTATCGCCACGCACGTAGGCGGTGGTCCAGCTCAGGCCCGGCAGGCCGAGTCCGCCAAAGTCCAGACCGTACGATGCCTGCCATGAGCGTTCGTCTTCGCCGTTGAAATCAGACCAGTAGGAGTTAGCCAGCCAGATGGTGTTGCCGCCGTCACCCACACCGCCCTGGTCGCGGTAGCCACCGTAGTTGTAGCCGGTGCTGCCGCTGCTCTGCTGGTATGCCACCTTGAACGTGTGAATGTCCCAGATATAGCTCGCTGCCAGGCTCCAGATGGTGTTGCTGCGGCCCGTGTCGAGGCTGTCGGCGTAACCCTGCTCCAGACGCGAGTTATAGCCGTTAAAGTCGAGCACCAGCTGCTGCCCGGTGCTGAACGGTTGTTTGAAGTTCAGGCCCAGGTACTGCTTGTTCATTACCTCTTCATTATGCGAGGCATACACCGCACCGCTGAACTGCTCGTTAAACTGGTAGCTCGCGCCACCGAAGGTCAGGCTCTTCAGGCCGCTGTCGTGGCGGTCATCACTTTTGCGCTGCTCGTCGGTGAAGTAACCGGCGTTGACTTCCAGACCGTCGATCTCTTTTGAGGTCAGCAGGGTGCCGGTGTAGCTTTCAAACAGCAGGCGGGAGTTGTCGGCATTCACGATCGGCAGCTCAGGACGCTGACTACCGTAGCTCAGCACGGTATTTGAGATACGCATTTTGGCGGTTGCGCCAAATTTCGCTAAATCGGATTTTGCCCGGCCATCCTCTTCCTGTTTAAAGAAGTCGATACCGCCCGCACCGCTTTTTCCACGGCCACCGTCCAGACGAACGCCATACTGTGCAATGCCGTCTACACCAAAGCCCACCAGCCCTTCGGTATAACCGGATGTGAAGGTGGCAATAATACCCTGGCCCCATTCGGCTTTATCCTGCTGGCCCTGATGATAGTCGCGACTGATATACGCATTGCGTAAAAACAGGTCCAGATGGCTGTCGTCAATAAAACCCTGACTGTCGGATTGCTGGCTTGCAGCGGCGGGTAATGCGGCGAATAAACCTAAAGCAATTAACGATAATTCTTTTTTCACGGAGGGAACGTCTCTGTCTTAATATATTAAAATGAATTACTGCAGGTCGGATAATTACCCGAATGGTTAATGATTGCAATAATTATGTGTCCAGACGTTTCTGCGCTAAAAGCCGGATATGGAGAGGGTTTTGCGGGAGTTACCGATACGTGCGATTAAGTTGGCAATTCATGCGAAATAAAAAGGAGGCAAATTTGCCTCCTTCCAGAATTATTTAATTCCATCTGCGGCCATACGGTCGCGAATATGTTGTGCACGTTCTTCTGAGGCCGGGTGATCGTCAAACATGGAGCTCTGGCGTCCCGCTTCCAGCTTCGCCAGTTTTTCGAAGCTGGTGGCTAAACCTGACGGATTAATCCCGCGTTTGCGCAACAGATCGTAAGAGTAGTCATCCGCTTCGGACTCCTGGCGCTGGGAGAACTGGGAATTGACCAGCTTTTCTCCGACATCGCCGAGCTGTGACTGAGACAGGCTGCCCACGATACCGCCCGCAGAGGCAGCCGCCGCACGGATGGCGTTGGTGCCTAAGGCAACCTGCATCCCTTTTTTCACGTGGCCGAGCGCAACGTGACCCATTTCATGGCCGATAACCGCTTCCACTTCGTTGTCGGTCATCATATCCATCAGCCCGCTATAGACGCGGATGCAGCCGTTTGCCATCGCGAAGGCGTTGACGTCTTTAGCCATGTAAACCTTATAGTTCACCGGCTGACCGTTGATGTTATCGCCGAGCGCGGAAGCAATCTTATTCAGACGCTGTGTGTAGGTACTGTTAGCCGGCGCAATCGTGGCTTTTCCGTCCATATCTTTACAGGCCTGATCGCTCAGCGCTTTAACCTGCGCATCGCTCAGGGAGTAGGCCTGAAAGGCTTCTGCACCTGACGTCATCAGACCGTTAGAATCCATATTCTGACAGCCGCTCAGCATGAGCGTTGTACCCAGGGCCAGCACTATTGCACGCATTTTCATGAAGTTGCTTCCGTACTTGTTAATCTCAATAAAATCCGAAAAGTGCACCCGCAACGAAGCCGGGGCCGGGATAAGTATAAGGAATATCTACAGGCGCGGGCGAGCAGATTGCGCAACATGCGAGCATGATCCAGAGATTTCTTAAGCTGCAAAAGAATGGTCCATGTACATGCCCTGCGGCTTGGGTTACATTGTTGGCACTTTTTTCCGGCGTAGCCCAAAACGCGCTGTCGTCAAGGGCATGGCCTTTAACAGTCCGATCTGGAGTTAAAATGTCCTCACGTAAAGAGCTTGCTAATGCTATTCGTGCGCTGAGCATGGATGCAGTACAGAAAGCCAAATCCGGCCACCCGGGTGCCCCTATGGGTATGGCAGATATCGCCGAAGTCCTGTGGCGTGATTTCCTTAACCACAACCCGCAGAACCCGGCATGGGCTGACCGCGACCGTTTCGTGCTGTCTAACGGCCACGGCTCTATGCTGATCTATAGCCTGCTGCACCTCACTGGCTACGATCTGCCTATTGAAGAGCTGAAAAACTTCCGCCAACTGCACTCCAAAACTCCAGGTCACCCGGAAGTGGGTTACACCGCTGGCGTAGAAACCACCACCGGCCCACTGGGTCAGGGTATTGCTAACGCAGTGGGGATGGCGATTGCTGAGAAGACGCTGGCGGCGCAGTTCAACCGTCCTGGTCATGACATTGTTGACCACTTCACCTACGCGTTCATGGGCGACGGCTGCATGATGGAAGGCATTTCTCATGAAGTGTGCTCCCTGGCAGGTACCCTGAAGCTGGGTAAACTGGTTGCGTTCTATGATGACAACGGCATCTCCATCGACGGTCACGTTGAGGGCTGGTTCACTGACGACACCGCAGCACGTTTCGAAGCCTACGGCTGGCACGTTGTGCGTGGCGTTGATGGCCACGATGCTGACTCGATTAAACGTGCAGTAGAAGAAGCGCGCGCGGTCACCGATAAACCGTCCCTGCTGATGTGCAAAACCATCATCGGCTTCGGTTCTCCGAATAAAGCGGGTACGCATGACTCCCACGGCGCACCGCTGGGCGACGCGGAAATCGCATTGACCCGTGAAGCATTGGGCTGGAAACACCCTGCATTCGAAATTCCATCTGAGATCTATGCTCAGTGGGATGCAAAAGAAGTGGGCCAGGCGAAAGAAGCTGCCTGGAACGAGAAATTCGCCGCCTATGCGAAAGCCTTCCCTCAGGAAGCGGCTGAGTTTACCCGTCGTATGAAAGGCGAAATGCCGTCTGACTTCGACGCGAAAGCGAACGAATTCATCGCTAAGCTGCAGGCGAACCCATCTAAAATCGCCAGCCGTAAAGCGTCCCAGAATGCGATCGAAGCATTTGGTCCATTGCTGCCTGAATTCCTCGGCGGTTCCGCTGACCTGGCGCCATCTAACCTGACTCTGTGGTCTGGTTCTAAGCCAATTAACGAAGACACTGCCGGTAACTACATCCATTACGGTGTACGTGAATTCGGGATGACCGCGATTGCCAACGGTATCTCCCTGCACGGCGGTTTCCTGCCGTACACCTCTACCTTCCTGATGTTCGTAGAGTATGCGCGTAACGCCGTGCGTATGGCTGCGCTGATGAAACAGCGTCAGGTGATGGTCTACACCCACGACTCCATCGGTCTGGGCGAAGATGGCCCAACTCACCAGCCGGTAGAGCAGGTGGCTTCCCTGCGCGTGACTCCGAACATGAGCACCTGGCGTCCATGTGACCAGGTTGAATCTGCGGTAGCGTGGAAATACGGCGTTGAGCGTCAGGACGGCCCAACTGCGCTGATCCTCTCCCGTCAGAACCTGGCACAGCAGGAGCGTACGCCAGAGCAGCTGGCGAACATCGCTCGCGGTGGTTACGTGCTGAAAGACTGTGCAGGCCAGCCTGAGCTGATCTTCATCGCGACCGGTTCTGAAGTTGAACTGGCGGTTGCAGCATGGGAAAAACTGACTGCCGAAGGCGTTAAGGCGCGCGTGGTCTCCATGCCGTCTACCGATGCGTTCGACAAACAGGATGCGGCTTACCGTGAATCTGTTCTGCCTAAAGCGGTTTCTGCGCGTGTGGCAGTGGAAGCGGGTATCGCTGACTACTGGTTCAAATACGTGGGCCTGAATGGCGCTATCGTCGGTATGACCACCTTCGGTGAGTCTGCGCCAGCAGAATTGCTGTTCGAAGAGTTCGGCTTCACCGTTGATAACGTTGTCGCTAAGGCGAAAGAACTGCTGTAATTGCTTGTACGGTGCGGGCTGACGCCCTCACCCCAGCCCTCTCCCACAGGGAGAGGGTGCAAACACTAAAAACGGTAACCTTTGGGTTACCGTTTTGCTTTTACCTCCCCGGCATTATTCCACCGAAAATGTGACGCATGTCATATAGCACGCTTATTCATCTGGACAGCCATTCCTTTTATTCCTCGATTCGCTTATTCTTGCTGAAGCGTTTCAGTCGATTAAATGTTCGACAATTGACCAATCAATCGCAGTTTGTGATAGCAAAGATTCCCCTTCGGGCGTAGCTGGATTACTCTTTCAGCCACCTCAAACTCAGGGATAGCTTTGCAGGAGATCTATGACCGTACGCGTAGCGATTAATGGCTTCGGTCGCATCGGGCGCAACGTGGTTCGTGCTTTATATGAATCCGGGCGTCGTGCGGAAATAACCGTGGTGGCAATCAACGAACTGGCGGATGCTGCGGGCATGGCGCATTTGTTGAAATATGACACCAGCCACGGCCGCTTTGCCTGGGATGTTCGCCAGGAAAGAGAGCAGCTGTTTGTCGGTGACGATGCCATCCGCGTGCTGCATGAAAGCAGTATCGCAGGGCTACCGTGGCGTGAGCTGGGCGTGGATGTGGTGCTCGACTGTACCGGGGTTTACGGCAATCGCGAACATGGCGAAGCTCACCTGGCAGCCGGTGCGAAAAAAGTCCTGTTTTCTCATCCCGGCAGTAACGACCTCGACGCGACCGTCGTGTTTGGCGTCAACCAGCATGAGCTGCAGGCTGAACACCTCATCGTTTCCAACGCCTCCTGTACCACCAACTGCATTATTCCGGTCATCAAACTGTTAGACGATGCGTATGGCATTGAGTCCGGCACCGTGACCACGATTCACTCCGCCATGCACGACCAGCAGGTTATTGATGCCTACCATCCGGATTTACGACGCACTCGCGCGGCGAGCCAGTCAATCATCCCGGTAGATACGAAACTGGCGGCAGGGATCACCCGAATTTTCCCGCAGTTTAATGACAGTTTTGAAGCGATTGCCGTGCGTGTCCCGACGATTAACGTCACCGCAATCGACCTGAGCGTGACGGTGAAAAAACCGGTAAAAGCCTGTGAAGTCAACCTGTTGCTGCAAAAAGCGGCACAGGGAGCATTTCATGGTATAGTTGACTATACGGAATTACCGTTGGTCTCAGTAGATTTTAACCACGACCCGCACAGCGCTATTGTTGATGGCACGCAAACGAGGGTCAGTGGCGCACACCTTATCAAGACGCTGGTCTGGTGTGATAACGAATGGGGCTTTGCTAACCGGATGCTCGACACCACGTTAGCAATGGCCGCTCAAGGTTTCAGGTAAGACGCATCGTGCGTCTGCAAAACTTTAAGAATCAACGAGAGGATTCACCATGTCTGTAATTAAGATGACCGATCTGGATCTGGCTGGTAAACGCGTTTTCATCCGTGCTGATCTGAACGTACCGGTTAAAGAGGGTAAAGTGACCAGCGACGCGCGTATCCGTGCATCCCTGCCAACCATCGAACTGGCTCTGAAGCAGGGCGCGAAAGTGATGGTCACCTCCCACCTGGGTCGTCCTACCGAAGGCGAGTACAACGAAGAGTTCTCTCTGCTGCCAGTGGTTAATTACCTGAAAGACAAACTGTCCAACCCGGTTCGCCTGGTAAAAGATTACCTGGACGGCGTTGAAGTGGCTGCTGGTGAGCTGGTTGTTCTGGAAAACGTTCGCTTCAACAAAGGCGAAAAGAAAGACGACGAAACCCTGTCTAAGAAATACGCTGCACTGTGCGACGTCTTCGTGATGGATGCATTTGGTACGGCGCACCGTGCTCAGGCCTCTACCCACGGTATCGGTAAATTTGCAGACGTAGCATGTGCGGGTCCTCTGCTGGCTGACGAACTGGAAGCACTGGGCAAAGCGCTGAAAGAACCTGCTCGTCCAATGGTCGCTATCGTTGGTGGTTCTAAAGTGTCTACCAAACTGACCGTGCTGGATTCCCTGTCAAAAATCGCTGACCAGCTGATCGTTGGCGGTGGTATCGCGAACACCTTCGTTGCTGCTCAAGGCCACAACGTGGGTAAATCCCTGTACGAAGCGGACCTGGTTGACGAAGCGAAACGCCTGCTGGGCACCTGTGACATCCCGGTTCCAACTGACGTTCGCGTGGCGACCGAGTTCTCCGAAACCGCAACCGCGACCCTGAAATCTGTTAACGACATCAAAGATGAAGAGCAGATTCTGGACCTGGGCGACGTTTCTGCACAGAAACTGGCTGATATCCTGAAAAACGCAAAAACTATCCTGTGGAACGGTCCTGTTGGCGTGTTCGAATTCCCGAACTTCCGCAAAGGGACTGAAATCGTGGCTAACGCTATTGCAGACAGCGAAGCGTTCTCTATCGCAGGCGGTGGTGACACCCTGGCAGCTATCGATCTGTTCGGTATCGCTGACAAGATCTCCTACATCTCCACTGGTGGCGGTGCATTCCTCGAATTCGTGGAAGGCAAAGTACTGCCAGCAGTAGCAATGCTCGAAGAGCGCGCTAAGAAGTAAGCCATTCAAGGGCAGGGAAACCTGCCCAATTTTCAGCGCGCTTATCAGAGCTCGCACCTTTTCTAACGGCCGAAGATACAGGACTAAGCAACATGTCTAAAATTTTTGATTTCGTAAAACCTGGCGTGATCACTGGTGATGACGTACAGAAAGTGTTCCAGGTAGCTAAAGAAAACAACTTCGCTCTGCCAGCAGTTAACTGCGTAGGTACCGACTCCATCAACGCCGTACTGGAAACCGCTGCCAAAGTTAAAGCACCGGTTATCGTTCAGTTCTCTAACGGTGGTGCTGCGTTCATCGCGGGCAAAGGCGTGAAAACTGACATTCCTCAGGGGGCTGCTATCCTGGGCGCTATCTCTGGTGCGCACCACGTACACCAGATGGCTGAGCACTACGGTGTTCCTGTTATCCTGCACACCGACCACTGCGCGAAGAAACTGCTGCCGTGGATCGACGGTCTGCTGGACGCGGGTGAAAAACACTTCGCAGCCACCGGTAAACCACTGTTCTCTTCTCACATGATCGACCTGTCTGAAGAGTCACTGCACGAAAACATCGAAATCTGCTCTAAGTACCTGGCGCGCATGGCCAAAATGGGCATGACTCTGGAAATCGAACTGGGTTGCACCGGTGGTGAAGAAGACGGCGTGGACAACAGCCACATGGACGCTTCTGCCCTGTACACCCAGCCAGAAGACGTTGATTACGCGTACACCGAGCTGAGCAAAATCAGCCCACGCTTCACCATTGCAGCGTCCTTCGGTAACGTACACGGCGTTTACAAACCAGGTAACGTGGTTCTGACTCCAACCATCCTGCGTGATTCTCAGGAATACGTTTCTAAGAAACACAACCTGCCTCACAACAGCCTGAACTTCGTCTTCCACGGCGGTTCCGGTTCTTCTGCTCAGGAAATCAAAGACTCCGTCAGCTACGGTGTTGTGAAAATGAACATCGATACCGACACCCAGTGGGCTACCTGGGACGGTATCCTGCAGTACTACAAAGCTAACGAAGCTTACCTGCAGGGTCAGCTGGGCAACCCGAAAGGCGAAGACCAGCCGAACAAGAAATACTACGATCCACGCGTATGGCTGCGCGCTGCACAGACTTCAATGATTACTCGTCTGGAGCAGGCATTCAAAGAACTGAACGCGGTAGACGTTCTGTAATTTGAGCTGCTGAAAGCGTTAAAAGGCCCGCAATAGCGGGCCTTTTTTTATGCTTTTTCAATATCCTGCAATACCTGTTTTTGTGATCTGCTTGGCAATACGCGTACTTTTTGTTTACCCTTTACTGACCTGCCTGTCTCCATGGGGGATGGATTTAGTGTTTTGGTTTAACAAAAGGAAGAATAAATGGAACAACTCGATGTTGTAGACAGCATCAATAACGCCGGTAACTGGCTGGTGCGCAACCAGGCACTGCTGCTGAGTTATGCGGTGAACATCGTTGCGGCAATTGCCATCATCATCGTCGGGATGATCGTGGCGCGCATTGTGTCGAACGCCGTCAACCGTGTGATGGTCGCGCGACACATTGATGCTACCGTGGCTGATTTCCTCTCCGCGCTGGTGCGTTACGGCATTATCGCCTTTACGCTGATTGCGGCGCTGGGACGTGTTGGCGTACAGACGGCATCCGTTATCGCCGTGCTCGGTGCCGCCGGTCTGGCCATTGGTCTGGCATTGCAGGGTTCGCTGTCAAACCTCGCGGCTGGCGTGCTGCTGGTGACTTTCCGTCCATTCCGCTCTGGCGAATACGTTGACCTTGGAGGAATAGCCGGGACCGTATTGCAAGTGCAGATTTTCTCAACCACCCTGCGTACCGTTGATGGTCGTATCGTGGTGGTGCCGAACGGCAAAATCATCGCAGGCAATATCATCAACTTCTCCCGCGAACCGGTGCGTCGTAACGAGCTGATTATCAGCGTAGCGTACGACTCTGATATCGATCAGGTGAAGTCACTGATTAGCAACATCATTGCCTCTGACGATCGTATTCTGAAGGATAAAGAGCAGACTATACGCCTGAACGAACTGGGCGCGTCCTCTATCAACTTCGTGGTGCGTATCTGGAGCAAAAGCAGCGATCTGCAAAACGTATACTGGGACGTGCTGGAACGTATTAAGCGTGAGTTTGACGCCAACGGCATCAGCTTCCCGTATCCGCAGATGGACGTAAACGTCAAAAAAGTCAAAGAAGCAGAGTAACGTCACACCCAGGCCCGGTAAGCGTCAGCGCCACCGGGCTTTACTTTTATAAGCCCCGCTAATCCCCAATTAATATTATCCATTTCCTCTAATGTGATTCGCGCAGTATAGTCTGCATCCAGAACATTACTGTGAGAATTTCGTCATGTTATCCTATTACTTTCAAGGGCTTGCTTTAGGTGCGGCCATGATCCTTCCCCTCGGTCCCCAGAATGCGTTCGTGATGAACCAGGGTATTCGCCGCCAGTATCATCTGATGATTGCCCTGTTGTGCGCGGTGAGCGATTTGCTGCTGATCTGCGCCGGGATTTTTGGCGGGAGTGCACTTCTGATGCAGTCGCCGTGGCTGCTGGCGCTGGTGACCTGGGGCGGTGTGGCCTTCCTGCTGTGGTACGGATTCGGTGCGTTGAAAACGGCGATGAGCAGTAACCTCGAACTGGCAAGCGCTGAAGTGATGAAGCAGGGGCGCTGGAAGATTATCGTCACCATGCTGGCGGTGACCTGGCTTAACCCGCATGTCTATCTGGATACCTTCGTGGTGCTGGGTAGCCTCGGCGGACAGCTGGACGTTGAGCCTAAACGCTGGTTTGCGTTGGGAACCGTCAGCGCGTCGTTCCTGTGGTTCTTCGGTCTTGCGATTCTGGCGGCGTGGCTGGCGCCACGACTGCGGACCGCCAAAGCCCAGCGCATCATTAATACGCTGGTCGGTCTGGTGATGTGGTTTATCGCTTTCCAGCTGGCGAAAGAGGGCGTTCATCATGTTCAGGGTTTGTTCAACTAAGCGTTGTCTTATGGACAACTGAGCCAGACCCGCTAAGCTTGCTGGCATGCGCCCTGTTTCTGGGGCACTCTTCGCAACATGGAGGAATGACAGTGAAGTTTAAAGTGATGGCCCTGGCGGCATTAGTGAGTTTAGGTGCGGTGTCGGCGCAGGCGAGTGAACTGCCGGATGGCCCGCACATTGTCACGTCAGGCACCGCAAGCGTGGACGCGGTACCGGATGTTGCAACCCTGGCAATTGAAGTCAACGTGGCTGCAAAAGATGCCGCCTCTGCCAAAAAACAGGCGGACGACCGCGTTGCGCAATATCTCTCCTTCCTGGAACAGAACGGTGTCGCCAAGAAAGACATCAGCTCTGCTAACCTGCGTACCCAACCGGATTACGACTACCAGAACGGCAAAAGCATCCTGAAAGGCTACCGTGCCGTGCGTACGGTTGAAGTGACCGTGCGTCAGTTGGACAAGCTGAATTCACTGCTGGATGGTGCGCTGAAGGCTGGTCTGAACGAAATCCGTTCCGTGTCGCTGGGCGTTGCGCAACCGGAGAAATACAAAGACGAAGCGCGTAAAGCGGCGATTGATGATGCCATTCACCAGGCTGAACAGCTGGCGTCCGGCTTCAAGAGCAAGCTTGGCCCGGTATACAGCGTGCGTTACCACGTCTCTAACTATCAGCCAAGCCCGATGGTACGGATGATGAAGGCTGACGCGGCACCGGTTTCTGCGCAGGAAACTTACGAGCAGCCAACCATTCAGTTCGACGATCAGGTGGATGTGGTGTTCCAGCTGGAGCCCGTTGCAGCACAGCCGAAACCGGCTCAGTAACCTGTAGGCCGGGTAAGGCGTAGCCGCCACCCGGCTTTTTCTTTTTAATCCTGTCTCAACACCTTATGCCCATACGCCAGCAGTGCATCGGTGACGTTGCGCATCATGCGGCTTTCCGGCGCAAAACGATGCCAGTAGAGCATCCGGCGCTGATACAGCCCCGGCGTTAAATCAATCAACTCACCGCTTTTCAACTCTTTCTCAATCTGCAGATGCGGGATCATACAGCAGGTAGTGCCCTGACGCGCAAGCTGCACAAAAGCTTCAGACGAGTTGACGATATGGCACGGCACGCTGCCCGGCGGCAGGTCAAAGTTCTGCTGCAGGAACGCCTGATGCATATCGTCCAGATGGTCAAACGCCACGGCAGGCGCCTTCAGCAGCGCGGCGCGGGTGACGCCGTTAGGGAAGTAGCGCTCCGCAAAGGCTTTTGAACCTACAAACAGGTAGTCCAGCGCCCCCAGTTGATCCACCAGGCAGCTTGGCAGCGCCTGAGGCTGAATACTGACCGCCCCAACAACTTCACCGCGACGCAGACGTTCCTGGGTACGGGTTTCATCTTCAACCTGTAGATTCAGGCGAATCGGGGAGTCGGCCAGGACCGGGGCAAGGGCGGGCAGTAACCAGGTTGCCAGACTGTCGGCGTTGACCGCCAGAGAGAGCAGCAGCGGCGTGGAGCCCGTTTGTTCGTCACCCAGCCACTCGTCTTCCAGCAGCTCAACCTGGCGCAGCAGGGCGAGGAGCTTTTGACCTTGCTCCGTTGGGCGAGGCGGCACGGTACGCACCAGCAGCGGCTGCCCGAACATGTTTTCAAGCTGTTTGATACGCTGTGATACGGCGGACTGGGTGATACACAGCTTTTGCGCTGCGCGCTCAAAACCGCGTTCACGAATAACTGCATCAAGTGCCTGTAGTGTTCTGTAGTCCGGACGTTTCATTGCTCTGGCTGGCTCCTAAATTTTGCTTAATCTGCACTATGACACAATTTTCCCTTTGTGGCAGACGAAATCCATTCGACGTGTTCTATAATGCGCCCTGAGTTTTCACACCACAGGCAAAACGATCATGACGCAGGATGAACTGAAAAAAGCAGTAGGATGGGCCGCTCTCCAGTACGTACAGCCAGGTACCATTGTCGGTGTTGGTACGGGGTCAACGGCGGCACACTTTATCGATGCGCTGGGCACGATGAAGGGGCAGATCGAGGGCGCGGTTTCGAGCTCTGATGCGTCCACGGAAAAGCTGAAAAGCCTCGGCATTACCGTTTTCGATCTCAACGAAGTGGATCGTCTTGGGATTTACGTTGATGGCGCAGACGAAATCAACGGCCACATGCAGATGATCAAAGGCGGTGGCGCAGCGCTGACCCGTGAAAAGATCATCGCTTCCGTTGCAGACAAATTTATCTGCATCGCTGACGCCTCCAAGCAGGTCGATATTCTGGGTAATTTCCCGCTGCCGGTCGAAGTGATCCCGATGGCGCGTAGTGCGGTTGCCCGTCAGCTGGTGAAGCTGGGTGGTCGTCCGGAATACCGTCAGGGTGTGGTCACTGATAACGGTAACGTGATCCTCGACGTGCACGGCCTGGAAATTCTCGACGCGATTGCCCTGGAAAATGCGATTAACGCTATTCCAGGCGTTGTCACCGTAGGGCTGTTCGCCAACCGTGGCGCGGATGTGGCGCTGATCGGCACCGCTGACGGTGTGAAAACCATCGTAAAATGATCTGACGGGGGGAGCGCTCCCCCCGCTAAAAAATTTTTGAAAAGCTAAATTCGGTGACTTGTGTCACGTTCTTCCACCTCTTTTGCCGATCCTGCCACGTTTGTAAATTTCCTTAGCATTTTGCTCTGCCATTTTGCCCTGTATGACTTTTCTTCAGAGTGCCGACGCAAACGTTCATATTGCTGCAATAGTTTTTTTTGATATGTTGGCTACAGCGGATTTCAATCCAGCACAACATCAGTTCAGATAAAAAACAGGGTCGGGGAAATGGCAAAGGTATCACTGGAGAAAGACAAGATTAAATTCCTGCTGGTCGAGGGCGTGCATCAGAAAGCGCTTGATAGCCTTCGTGCGGCGGGTTACACCAACATCGAATTTCACAAGGGCGCGCTCGATACCGAAGAGCTGAAAGCGTCCATCCGTGATGCCCATTTCATTGGCCTGCGATCCCGTACTCAACTGACGGAAGACGTTATTGCTGCGGCGGAGAAGCTGGTTGCGATTGGCTGTTTCTGCATCGGTACCAACCAGGTTGATCTGAATGCTGCCGCCAAACGCGGTATCCCGGTATTTAACGCCCCGTTCTCCAACACCCGTTCCGTGGCGGAGCTGGTGATTGGCGAATTACTGCTGCTGCTGCGCGGTATTCCGGAGGCTAACGCCAAAGCGCACCGCGGCGTGTGGAACAAACTGGCTGCGGGCTCATACGAAGCGCGCGGTAAAAAACTGGGTATCATCGGCTATGGCCACATCGGTACTCAGCTGGGGATTCTGGCGGAATCTCTGGGGATGCACGTCTACTTTTACGATATCGAAAGCAAGCTGCCGCTAGGGAATGCGACGCAGGTGCAGCATCTCTCTGACCTGCTGAACATGAGCGACGTGGTAAGCCTGCATGTGCCGGAAAATGCGTCCACCAAAAACATGATGGGTACAGAAGAGCTGGCGCTGATGAAACCGGGCTCACTGCTGATCAACGCTGCACGCGGTACTGTGGTCGACATCCCTGCGCTGTGCGATGCTCTGAAGCGTAAGCATCTGGCGGGGGCGGCCATTGACGTGTTCCCGACGGAGCCTGCCACCAACAGCGATCCGTTTAACTCTCCGCTCTGCGAATTCGACAACGTGATCCTGACGCCACACATCGGCGGGTCTACTCAGGAAGCGCAGGAGAATATCGGCCTTGAAGTGGCGGGTAAGCTGAGCAAATACTCCGACAACGGTTCCACGCTCTCTGCGGTGAACTTCCCGGAAGTGTCTCTGCCGCTGCACGGTGGTCGCCGTCTGCTGCACATCCACGAAAACCGTCCTGGCGTGCTGACGGCTATCAACCAAATCTTTGCCGAGCAGAGCGTCAACATTGCCGCCCAGTACCTGCAAACCAACTCGCAGATGGGTTACGTGGTGATTGATATCGAAGCGGATGAAGATGTTGCCGAGAAAGCGCTGCAGAGCATGAAAGCGATTCCGGGGACGATTCGCGCGCGTCTGCTTTACTGATGGTGTCGGGTGGCGAGGTAAATGCAAAACGGTAACTATCGTTACCGTTTTTTTTTGTTTTCACCCTCTCCCTGTGGGAGAGGGCTGGGGTGAGGGCATCAGGCTGCACGCCTGTTTCACCACTCCCACAACGTCGATGGCGTCACTACCGCCGGCAACGGCACATCCCATTTCTCCACGGGCAACGCCTCCACGCCCTGACAATCATGCGCGTAACCCACCGGCTGCAACCCGTACTGCTGCCAGTTTTGCAGCGTCCGGTCGTAAAAACCGCCGCCCATTCCTAAGCGCTGGCCCTGTTCATCAAACGCCACCAGCGGCGTAATCAGCACGTCCAGCTGTGACAGCGGGAGCACGTCGCGCACGTCGAGTTTGGGCTCGGTAATTTTCAGACGATTCACCACCAGCTCGCTGTGCGGATGGTAGTGCAGAAACAGAAGATTGCCTTTGCTAAAAGGATGCAGCACCGGCAGATAAACCTTCTTCCCGGCGCGCCAGAGCTGGTCGATAAGTGGTTGGGTATCGAGCTCGCCATCAAACGACAGGAACAGAGCGACCGTGTTAGCCATAACCACCGGGGGCCACGCCATCATGCGGGCGGCGGCCTGCTGGGCAAAATGCGACTGTTGTTCAGCCGTAAGTGCACGACGACGCTGGCGAATAAGTTGACGGATATCCTGGCGTGAGGCAGAAACTTCAGGGAATTGAGTCATGGTAGTAGGTAGAAGAAGAAAGAGGGAATCTCCGAGATGCCGCCGCAGGCTGTAACCCTTGAACCCTTGGTTCAAGGTGAATGTGTCGTCATAGTTTTAAGGCTTCTCGGACGGACCGAGCATGCTCACCAACCATGGAGCGCCACATTCTTGTGGTATGAAATATCGGCTCAGGGGACTGGCCCGCTTGCGAACATCTCAGAGAAATTTTGTCTTCACAGTTACTCTACCATAGTCAACTGAGAAGTGTTATTCAAACTTTGGTCCCGGTCTTTCGGGATTGCGACCTTGATCAAGCAATGCCTGTTCTATGGTCTGCTGGAGCATTTTAATGCGCTGCTCCATGCTAGCCGCGTAGTCGCGGGTCTTCGCTTTTTCCTGAGTCAGTTCATAGCTGATGTTCAACGCGGCGATGAAAACCAGCTGCTCAGTATTTGTGACTCTAGTGCGTTCTTTTAGATCTTGCAACCGCTGATTCAAATCGTCCGCAGCCTGATTCAAAGCATCCCTTTGTTCAGGCGGACAATTCACTCGCAGTGAACGGCCAAAAATCTGGAGATCGACGGGTTGTGCAGACATGCCACCTTCCTGCTGATTGACTGCGCTGCCTTCGCTTACTGCCCCGGGGGCTGCGAAGGGGCGACACTATAGCTACCCTGATGTGAAGATACAAGCCCTTTTCTGGTATCACCAGGGTCCAAAGTGGTAGCATATCATGAATATCCTCCCTTTGATGACGAATGCGTATGTCTATACAGAACGAAATGCCTGGTTACAAGGATTTAAACCAGTTACTGAACCAGCAGGGAGTCGGACTTACCCCTGCCGAAATGCACGGTCTGATCAGCGGCATACTGTGCGGCGGAAACAGCGACAGCTCATGGCAGCCGCTGATCCACGACCTCACGAACGAAGGGCTGGCGTTTGGCCACGAGCTGGCAGAATCGCTGCGTAAAATGCATGCGGCAACCAGTGATTCGCTGGAGGACGATGGCTTCCTTTTTCAGCTTTATCTGCCTGAAGGTGATGACGTCAGCGTCTTCGATCGTGCCGATGCGCTCGCGGGTTGGGTAAACCACTATCTGCTTGGCCTGGGCGTAACCCAGCCTAAGCTTGATAAAGTGACCGGCGAAGCGGGTGAAGCGATCGACGATCTGCGTAACATCGCCCAGCTCGGCTACGATGAAGAGGAAGACCAGGAAGAGCTGGAAATGTCCCTCGAAGAGATTATTGAGTACGTGCGCGTGGCGGCGCTGCTGTGCCACGACAACTTTACGCGCTCACAGCCGACCGCGCCGGAAGTTCGTAAGCCAACCTTACATTAAGAAAAATAACGCACAGGAGGGTGTCATGGTTATCTCGCAACAAGAGTATTTGCGCCGTCGTCAGGCGCTGCTGGCAAAAATGCAGCCCGGCAGTGCGGCGCTGATTTTTGCCGCGCCGGAAGTGACGCGCAGTGCCGACAGCGAATACCCCTATCGCCAGAATAGCGATTTCTGGTACTTCACCGGCTTTAACGAGCCGGAAGCGGTCCTGGTGCTGATTAAGAGTAATGACACCCACAACCACAGCGTGATTTTTAACCGCGTACGCGATTTAACCGCTGAAATCTGGTTTGGCCGCCGCTTAGGGCAAGAGGCCGCACCGGAGAAGCTGGGCGTCGACCGCGCGCTGGCGTTTAGCGAAATCAATCAGCAGCTCTATCAGTTGCTCAACGGCCTCGACGTGCTTTATCACGCGCAGGGCGAATATGCGTACGCCGATGAGATTGTTTTCACCGCTCTGGATAAGCTGCGCAAAGGCTCGCGTCAGAATCTGTCCGCGCCGGCCACGCTGACGGACTGGCGTCCGGTGGTGCATGAGATGCGCCTGTTCAAATCTGAAGAAGAGCTGAACGTGATGCGCCGCGCTGGCGAAATCAGCGCCCTGGCACACACCCGCGCCATGGAAAAATGCCGTCCTGGTCTGTTCGAATACCAGCTGGAAGGCGAAATTCACCACGAATTTAACCGTCACGGCGCGCGCTTCCCGTCATACAACACCATTGTCGGCGGCGGGGAGAACGGCTGCATTCTGCATTACACCGAAAACGAAAGTGCGCTGCGCGATGGCGATCTGGTGCTGATTGACGCCGGTTGCGAATATCAGGGCTACGCGGGTGACATCACCCGTACTTTCCCGGTGAACGGTAAGTTCTCGCCCGCGCAACGAGCAATTTATGACATCGTTCTCGAATCACTTGAAACGGCGCTCACGCTGTATCGCCCGGGCACGTCCATTCAGGAGGTGACCGGCGAAGTTGTGCGCATCATGATCACCGGACTGGTGAAGCTTGGCATCCTGAAAGGCGACGTGGACACCCTGATCGCCGAAAATGCGCATCGTCCGTACTTTATGCACGGCCTGAGCCACTGGCTGGGGCTGGATGTGCATGATGTGGGGGCGTACGGTACCGACCGTTCACGCGTGCTGGAACCGGGCATGGTGCTGACCGTCGAGCCGGGGCTGTATATCGCGCCGGATGCCGATGTGCCCGAAGCGTACCGCGGAATTGGCATTCGTATTGAAGATGACATCGTCATCACCGAAACCGGTAACGAAAACCTGACCGCGAGCGTGGTGAAACACGCAGACGATATCGAGGCGCTGATGGCAGCGGCACGCGTATGAGCGTGATTATCGTTGGCGGCGGCATGACCGGTGCCACCCTGGCACTGGCGATCTCGCATTTGACGAAGGGGCGGCTTCCGGTGCATCTCGTTGAGGCGGTTGCACCACAAACGAAGAATCACCCCGGCTTTGATTCTCGCGCCATTGCCCTGGCGCAGGGAACCTGCCAACAGCTTTCCCGAATTGGCATCTGGCAGGCGATTGCCGACTGCGCCACCGCCATTCATACCGTGCATGTGAGCGATCGCGGCCATGCCGGGTTTGTGACGCTGGATGCCCATGATTATCGTATTGACGCCCTGGGTCAGGTCGTTGAACTCCATGATGTTGGCCTGCGCCTGTTCCGTCTGTTGCAGGACGCGCCAGGCGTGACCCTGCATTGTCCGTCACGCGTTGCGAGCTTTATCCGCAGTGAAGAAACGGTCAGCGTGACGCTGGATAATGGCACCGTTCTCGACGGCCAGCTTCTTGTGGCGGCGGACGGGTCGCGCTCGGCGCTCGCAACCCAGTGCGGCGTTGAGTGGCAGCAGAAGCCTTACGGGCAGGTTGCGGTCATTGCGAACGTCTCTACTGCCGCAGAACACAACGGCCGGGCGTTTGAGCGCTTCACGCAGCACGGTCCGCTGGCGATGCTGCCGATGTCGGATGGTCGCTGCTCGCTGGTCTGGTGCCATCCGCAGGAAAAGGCGGAAGACGTTAAGGCCTGGTCCGACGAACGTTTTTGCAGTGAACTGCAGAAAGCGTTTGGCTGGCGGCTGGGTCGCATTACCCATGCGGGAAAACGTGCGGTATACCCGCTGTCGTTAACTACCGCATCACAGTCTGTTTCGCACCGCGTGGCGCTGGTCGGCAACGCCGCGCAAACGCTTCACCCCATCGCGGGTCAGGGTTTTAATCTGGGTCTGCGGGATGTGATGAGCCTGGCCGAAGCGCTTTCGCAAGCGTGGAGCGAACAGAAAGATTGCGGCGCATACCCGGTACTCAGCCATTACCAGAAGCGACGTCAGGCCGATAAAGAGGCGACAATCGGCGTTACCGATGGTTTAGTCCATCTCTTTGCCAATCGCTGGGCGCCGCTGGTTGCCGGTCGCAACCTCGGGCTGATGGCGATGGAACTGTTCATTCCGGCACGCGACGTGCTGGCGCAGCGGACCCTGGGTTGGGTCGCGCGTTAAGGAGTTATCACTGTGCAAAATGTTGATGTTGCCATCGTTGGCGGCGGAATGGTTGGACTGGCCCTGGCCTGCGGATTACAAGGCAGCGGCCTGCGTGTGGCCGTGCTGGAGCAAAAGCAGCCTCAGCCCGTCGCACCTGATGCCCCGCCGGAACTCCGCGTGTCGGCAATAAATGCGGCCAGCGAAAAGCTGCTGACGCGCCTTGGCGTCTGGTCAGATATCGTAGCCCAGCGTGCGAGCTGCTATCACGGCATGGAGGTATGGGACAAAGACAGCTTTGGTCATATTGCTTTTGATGACGAAAGCATGGGCTATAGCCATCTGGGTCACATCATTGAGAATGCGGTGATCCACCACGCGCTGTGGCAGAAAGCTCAGCAGTGCAGCGACGTAACGCTGGTTGCGCCTGCGCAAATCCAGCAGGTTGCGTGGGGCGAAAACGAGGCGTTTATCACCCTGCAAAGTGGCGATATGCTCACCGCGCGTCTGGTGGTCGGTGCCGATGGCGCTAACTCCTGGCTGCGCAATAAAGCGGATATTCCGCTGACCTACTGGGATTACCGCCATCATGCCATGGTGGCGACGATCCGTACCCAAGAGCCGCACGGCGGCGTGGCGCGCCAGATTTTCCACAACGACGGCATTCTGGCATTCCTGCCGTTAAGCGATCCGCATCTCTGCTCAATTGTCTGGTCTCTGGTGCCGGAAAAAGCGCAGCAGATGCAGGAGGCGACGCCAGAGGCCTTTAACCAGGCACTGTGCGTGGCGTTTGATAACCGTCTGGGGCTTTGTACTCTTGAGAGCGAGCGTCAGGTCTTCCCCTTAACCGGACGCTATGCGCGTCAGTTTGCCGCGCACCGTCTGGCGCTGGTGGGCGACGCGGCCCATACCATTCATCCGCTGGCCGGGCAGGGCGTTAATCTCGGCTTTATGGATGCGGCGGAGCTGGTAGAAGAGCTGCGTCGTCTGCAGCGAGAGGGTAAAGATATTGGGCAGCATGTGTATCTGCGTCGCTACGAGCGCAGCCGCAAGCACAGTGCGGCGATGATGCTTGCAGGCATGCAGGGCTTCCGTGAGCTGTTTGCCGGGGCAAATCCGGCGAAAAAACTGCTGCGTGATATTGGGCTCAAGCTCGCCGATACCCTCCCTGGCGTCAAACCTCAACTCCTGCGTCAGGCGATGGGTCTTAACGACCTGCCGGACTGGCTGAAATAAAATAGACCCCCGTCACACTTTCTTTTCCCGGCCTCTGTGCCGGGAAAATTCCCTCGTTTGAAATATTCTAATTCCACGTCATTTTTCGCATTAGATAATCTAATGTCATGATTTTTATGTGACGGAAATTCGGCCCGTTTTTCCGCATGAAATATCACCATGTGCTAAATCCTGTTAGATTATTGTTAATTTTGTGCGGGGTTAATCGCATTTTTCCAGTGAATAACTCTGTAGGCTTTTCAGCGTTTTTTGGTCATAAGCTAATGTGATGACCCGTTTTACCTTATGGTTAACCGCCGGTTTCGGTGGTAAGTTCAGGTAAAAGAGAACGTTTGCGTCGGCATTCGGAAACGAGGCCGATACCGGGTTTCACGGTGAATTTTTCAACGAGGACAAGATGGCTCAACAGACTCCTTTGTACGAACAGCACGTGTTATGCGGCGCCCGCATGGTGGATTTCCATGGCTGGATGATGCCGCTGCACTACGGCTCGCAAATTGATGAGCACCACGCGGTGCGCACCGATGCCGGTATGTTCGACGTGTCCCACATGACAATTGTCGATCTGCGCGGTAGCCGCACCCGGGAGTTTCTACGTTATCTGCTGGCGAACGATGTCGCGAAGCTGAAGACACCGGGGAAAGCGCTCTATACCGGTATGCTGAACGCCTCGGGTGGCGTGATTGATGACCTTATCGTCTACTACTTCACCGAAGACTTCTTCCGCCTCGTTGTAAACTCCGCCACCCGCGAAAAAGACCTCTCCTGGATCACCCAACACGCCGAACCTTATGCCATCGACATCACCGTCCGTGACGATCTGTCGCTGATTGCCGTGCAGGGGCCGAACGCGCAGGCGAAAGCCGCGTCTCTGTTCAGCGACGAGCAGCGTAAAGCCACCGAAGGGATGAAGCCCTTCTTTGGCGTGCAGGCGGGCGATCTGTTTATTGCCACGACCGGCTATACCGGTGAAGCGGGCTATGAAATTGCCATGCCAAACGAGAAAGCAGCTGATTTCTGGCGTGCGCTGGTGGAAGCGGGCGTGAAGCCGGCTGGCCTGGGCGCGCGCGATACGCTGCGCCTTGAAGCGGGGATGAACCTCTACGGTCAGGAGATGGACGAAGGCGTCTCTCCGCTGGCGGCCAACATGGGCTGGACCATCGCATGGGAACCCGCTGACCGTGAGTTTATTGGCCGCGAAGCGCTGGAAATGCAGCGCGAGAAGGGCACTGAACAGCTGGTTGGTCTGGTGATGAAGGAAAAAGGCGTGCTGCGCGGAGAACTGCCGGTGCGTTTTACCGATGCCGACGGCAATCCGCGCGAAGGCGTGATCACCAGCGGGTCCTTCTCCCCGACGCTGGGCTACAGTATTGCACTGGCTCGCGTGCCGGCGGGCATTGGCGAGACGGCGGTGGTGCAAATCCGCAACCGCGAAATGCCGGTCAACGTGACCAAACCGATTTTTGTTCGCGCCGGTAAGCCGGTCGCCTAACTATTTTTATCAGGAGAACTTCAATGAGCAATGTGCCAGCAGAACTGAAATACAGCAAAGAACACGAGTGGCTGCGCAAAGAGGCGGACGGCACTTACACCGTAGGGATCACCGAGCATGCGCAGGAGCTGCT
This sequence comes from Enterobacter cloacae complex sp. IR5458, assembly GCF_049238025.1. NCBI lineage: Bacteria > Pseudomonadati > Pseudomonadota > Gammaproteobacteria > Enterobacterales > Enterobacteriaceae > Enterobacter > Enterobacter cloacae complex sp. IR5458. The sequence continues at coordinate 7,491 of NZ_JBMKIF010000027.1, read as the reverse complement.
GGGCGACATGGTGTTTGTTGACCTGCCGGAAGTGGGCGCAACCGTGAGCGCGGGCGATGACTGCGCCGTGGCGGAGTCCGTTAAAGCAGCATCCGATATCTACGCACCGGTAAGCGGTGAAATTGTGGCCGTGAACGACGCGCTGAGCGATTCGCCGGAGCTGGTGAACAGCGAGCCTTATGAAGGTGGCTGGATCTTCAAGATCAAAGCCAGTGACGAATCTCAGGTTGCCGCGCTGCTGGATGCGACCGCGTACGAAGCCCTGTTAGAAGACGAGTAAGCCATTATCCCTCTCCCCATTGGGGAGAGGGCAGGGGTGAGGGTGCCCATCTTCCCCTCACCCTAACCCTCTCCCGAGGGGAGAGGGAACTTAAATTCACTGCACGTTTCAGGAACCATCGCTCATGACACAGACTTTAAGCCAGCTTGAAAACCGTGGCGCTTTCATTGAACGTCACATTGGGCCGGATGCTCAGCAACAGCAGGAGATGCTGAAAACGGTTGGCGCGGATTCATTAAACGCACTGATCGGCCAGATCGTGCCAAAAGACATCCAGCTTGCCACGCCGCCTCAGGTGGGAGAAGCCACCACGGAATTCGCCGCACTGGCGGAGCTGAAGGCCATCGCTGGCCTTAACAAGCGCTATAAGTCTTACATTGGCATGGGCTACACCAACGTGCAGTTACCGCCGGTTATCCTGCGTAATATGCTGGAAAACCCGGGCTGGTACACCGCCTATACCCCGTATCAGCCGGAAGTGTCCCAGGGCCGTCTGGAAGCGCTGCTGAACTTCCAGCAGGTGACGCTCGACCTGACCGGGATGGATATCGCTTCCGCCTCGTTGCTGGATGAAGCGACCGCGGCAGCTGAAGCCATGGCGATGGCAAAACGCGTCAGCAAGCTGAAAAATGCCAACCGCTTCTTCGTGGCGGCGGACGTGCATCCGCAGACGCTGGACGTGGTGCGTACCCGTGCGGAAACCTTTGGTTTTGACGTGATTGTCGACGACGCTGACAAAGTGCTGGATCACCAGGACGTCTTTGGTGTGCTGTTACAGCAGGTGGGTACCACCGGCGAAGTGCATGATTACAGCGCACTGATTGCCGAGCTGAAATCCCGCAAAGTGGTGGTCAGCGTTGCCGCTGATTTTATGGCGCTGGTGCTGCTGACGGCTCCGGGCAAACAGGGTGCGGATATTGTATTCGGCTCGGCCCAGCGTTTCGGCGTGCCGATGGGCTACGGCGGACCGCACGCGGCATTCTTTGGCGCGAAAGATGAATTTAAACGTTCCATGCCGGGCCGCATTATTGGCGTATCGAAAGATGCCGCCGGTAACACCGCGCTGCGCATGGCGATGCAGACTCGCGAGCAGCATATCCGCCGCGAGAAAGCGAACTCTAATATCTGTACTTCTCAGGTTCTGCTGGCAAACATCGCCAGCCTGTACGCCGTCTTCCACGGCCCGGTTGGGCTGAAACGCATTGCCAGCCGCATCCACCGTCTGGCTGATATTCTGGCCTGTGGCCTGCAGCAGAAAGGCCTGAAGCTGCGTCATGAGCACTACTTCGACACGCTGTGCGTTGACGTCGCAGATAAAGCGGCGGTGCTGGCACGTGCGGATGCCGCACAAATTAACCTGCGTAGCGACATTCATCACGCCGTGGGCATCACCCTTGATGAATCCACCACGCGCGACGATATCGTCAACCTGTTTAATGTCGTGCTGGGCGATGCGCACGGTCTGGATATTGATGCGCTGGACAAAGAGGTCGCGCATGACAGCCGCTCTATTCAGGAGAGCATGCTGCGCAATGACGCTATCCTGACGCATCCTGTGTTCAACCGTTATCACAGCGAAACCGAGATGATGCGTTATATGCACTCTCTGGAGCGCAAAGATCTGGCGCTGAACCAGGCGATGATCCCGCTGGGCTCGTGCACCATGAAGCTGAACGCCGCGGCAGAAATGATCCCTATCACCTGGCCTGAGTTCTCCGAGCTGCACCCGTTCTGCCCGCCAGAGCAGGCGGAAGGATATCATGTCATGATCAACCAGCTTTCCGACTGGCTGGTGAAACTGACCGGTTATGACGCGCTCTGTATGCAGCCGAACTCCGGCGCGCAGGGTGAATATGCGGGGCTGCTGGCAATCCGTCACTATCACGAAAGCCGTAACGAAGGCCACCGTGATATCTGCCTGATCCCGAGCTCTGCCCACGGCACCAACCCGGCGTCTGCCCAGATGGCGGGCATGGAAGTGGTGGTCGTGGCGTGTGATAAGAACGGTAACATCGACCTGGCCGACCTGCGCGCGAAAGCCGAGCAGGCGGGCGATAAGCTCTCCTGCATCATGGTGACCTACCCGTCGACTCACGGCGTGTACGAAGAAACCATCCGCGAAGTGTGTGAAGTGGTGCATCAGTTCGGCGGTCAGGTGTACCTCGACGGCGCGAACATGAATGCTCAGGTGGGCATTACCTCTCCGGGCTTCATCGGCGCGGACGTGTCGCACCTGAACCTGCACAAAACCTTCTGCATCCCACACGGTGGTGGCGGTCCGGGCATGGGGCCTATCGGCGTGAAAGCGCATCTGGCGCCGTTCGTGCCGGGTCACAGCGTCGTGCAGATAGAAGGTATGCTGACCCGTCAGGGCGCGGTCTCTGCTGCACCGTTCGGTAGCGCTTCAATCCTGCCAATCAGCTGGATGTACATCCGCATGATGGGCGCGGAAGGGCTGAAACAGGCAAGCCAGGTCGCGATCCTGAATGCTAACTATATTGCGACTCGCCTGAAGTCGGCCTTCCCGGTGCTTTACACCGGTCGCGATGGGCGTGTGGCGCACGAGTGCATCCTCGATATTCGTCCGCTGAAAGAAGCGACGGGTATCAGCGAACTGGATATCGCCAAGCGTCTGATCGACTACGGCTTCCACGCGCCAACCATGTCGTTCCCGGTTGCGGGTACGCTGATGGTGGAGCCAACGGAGTCTGAAAGCAAAGCCGAGCTGGACCGCTTTATTGACGCGATGCTGGCCATCCGCATGGAGATAGACCGCGTGCAGGACGGCGAATGGACGCTGGAAGATAACCCGTTGATTAACGCTCCGCACACCCAGCACGAGATGGTGGCCGAGTGGAATCACGGTTATTCCCGTGAACTGGCTGTCTTCCCGGCAGGCGTGGCGAATAAATACTGGCCGACCGTGAAGCGTCTTGATGACGTATACGGCGACCGTAACCTGTTCTGCTCCTGTGTGCCGATGAGCGAATACCAGTAATTGTTTTGCTGTAGTAACGTAAGCCGGGTAAGGCGAAGCCGCCACCCGGCTTTTTTATTGGGAGAAGACAATGGCAATTGCACTGGTCACCGGCGCCAGCCGCGGCATTGGCAAAGCCACCGCGCTGCAACTGGCTCGCGAAGGTTATACCGTGGCGGTGAACTATCACCACAATATCAAAGCCGCAAAGGACGTCATCAATCAGATCGTTGAGGCGGGTGGAAAAGCATTTGCCCTGCGTGCAGACATTAGCGATGAAGCGCAGGTCATGGCCATGTTTGACAGCCTCGATCGCGAAGGTGAGCCCCTTACCGCGCTGGTCAATAATGCAGGCATTCTGTTTGAGCAATCCACTATTGAAAATCTGTCCGCTGAACGCATTAATCGCGTGCTGAGCACCAACGTCACGGGCTATTTTCTCTGCTGCCGTGAGGCGGTAAAGCGCATGTCGCACAAACATGGCGGCAAGGGTGGCGCGATTGTCAATGTCTCCTCTGCCGCGTCTCGTCTGGGCGCGCCGGGGGAGTATGTCGATTACGCGGCCTCCAAAGGCGCGGTAGATTCCCTGACTACCGGATTATCGCTGGAGGTCGCGGCGCAGGGTATCCGCGTAAACTGCGTGCGGCCCGGGCTGATTTATACCGATATTCACGCGTCTGGTGGGGAGCCGGGGCGGGTGGATCGCGTGAAATCGTTACTGCCGATGCAGCGCGGCGGCCAGCCGGAAGAGGTCGCGCAGGCGATAGTCTGGCTGCTGAGCGAGAAGGCGTCATACGTGACGGGCAGTTTTATTGAACTGGCGGGCGGGAAATAAACGCCGGGTGGCGGCTTCGCCTTACCCGGCCTACGATTCGCAGGTTTTGTAGGCCGGTGCAAGCGTAGCGCCGCCCGGCGTTATGGCGTTAAAGTTGCTCGCCGTTGCTGGCAATCACGCCTTTATACCATTCGAAGCTTTTCTTACGGGAACGCGACATGTCGCCGGTGCCGTCGTCGTGTTTATTGACGTAGATAAAACCGTAGCGCTTGCTGTACTGGCCGGTAGTGAATGACACGCAGTCAATGCAGCCCCATGGCGTATAACCCATCAGATCCACGCCATCGTGGGTGACGGCTTTGATCATCTCTTCAACGTGGGCGAGCAGGTAGTCGATACGATAGTCATCGTTGATGCTGCCATCCTCTTCCACCTTATCGTAGGCACCGAAGCCGTTTTCCACGATAAACAGCGGCTTCTGATAGCGTTCGTACAGTTCGCACAGGGAATAACGCAGGCCCACCGGGTCAATCTGCCAGCCCCAGTCGGACGCCTTGACGTGCGGATTAGGTACGCTGCCCTCGAAGCCAGAAATCGCGTCACCGGTGCCACCTTCCGCTTTCACCGCATTGGTCATGTAGTAGCTGAAGCCCAGGTAGTCGCAGGTACCTTCGCGGAGGATCTGCTCATCGCCTGCGTCCATTTTGATGGAGAAACCGCGGCGCTCCCATTCATTCAGTACGTAAGACGGATAGTAGCCACGCAGCTGAACATCGGTAAAGACATAGCGCTCGCGCATGGATTCCTGGGCGAACATCACGTCTTCCGGTTTGCAGGAGAACGGATAGAGCGCCACCATGGCCAACATGCAGCCGACTTTCATCTCCGGATTGATACGGCGCGCGACTTTCACCGCCAGGGCACTCGCCACAAACTGGTGGTGCAGCACCTGGTACATGGTCTCTTCCGGATTTTCATGTTCGGTATAGACCACGCCTGAGCAGCAATAACCAAAGAGCGGCGCACGCCAGTTACGCTGGTTGTTGATTTCATTGAAGGTCATCCAGTATTTGACCTTGTGCTTGTAGCGCTCAAAAACCACTTCCGCGAAGCGTACAAAGAAATCGACCACTTTACGGTTGGTCCAGCTGCCGTACTCCTGCACCAGGTGCAGCGGCATTTCGAAGTGGGAGAGGGTGATCACCGGCTCGATGTTGTATTTCAGCAGCTCATCGAACATGTCGTCATAGAACTTCAGCCCTTCCTCGTTTGGCTGCGTTTCGTCTCCTTTCGGGAAGATGCGCGTCCAGGCAATCGAGGTGCGGAAACATTTGAAGCCCATCTCGGCAAACAGCTTGATATCTTCTTTGTAGTGGCCGTGGAAATCGATGGCCTCGTGATTTGGGTAGTATTTACCCGGCACTACGTCCTGCGTGATTTCGCGCGGCACGCCGTGCGCCCCGCCGGTCAGTACGTCGCAGATGCTCGGCCCTTTGCCGCCTTTGTCCCAGCCGCCTTCAACCTGATGCGCCGCAACGGCACCGCCCCATAGAAAATCTTTCGGTAAGGTCAATTTTTTCATCGCTGCTATTCTCAATAAATGACGTATTGGTTTTGAGTCTAGCAAAGCGAAATTGAATGTCACGATATAACAATTCGCGGAAATTGTGATTTGTCACATCAAAAAAACAGGATGTTTTATTCCGCCAGTTTCTTCGCCAGTTTGCGTCCGAGAGATTCCAGAATATAGATAACGGGGATTTGTGTGGTGATGTCGTAGACGCCTGCAATACGCGTCTGGGGAACGTGCCAGGAGAGATTAAAGTCCGCCAGTTTTGCCAGGCGCGAGTGTTCATGGCTGGTAATGGAGAGAACCTTGCAGTGATGCAGGCTGAACTGGCTGGCGAAGCGCAGGATCTCCTCGGTCTCGCCCGACACAGAGAGCACAATTGCCAGTGCATTTTTCGCCATATCATTGGTGACCGGGAAATAAGGATCATCAATATGGTTGCTGAATTTTCCGATATTCGAAAAGAAACGGGCACCGTATTTTGCCAGCGATCCTGATGTCCCTGCGCCGACAAATATAATTCGCTCCGAAGAGAGAATGATATTTACCGCGTCATCCAGTAAAGCGTCGAACTCTTCATTATTCACGCTTTTAAAGAAACTGATAATTTCGCTGGCGCCGAAATTCGCCTGCTGAGGTTCGTTCTGTTCAAGATAGAGCTTAAAGCGCACGCGAAACTCAGAATACCCTTCACAGTTGAGCTTACGGCAAAAGCGCAGGATGGTGGTGGTTGAGACGCCCGCCGCATCCGCCAGTTCGCGGATGGTCATGTACATCACTTTGTCACGGTTTTTAATGACATAGTTGTAGACCATCATCTCCAGGTTATTGAGACTGGCAATGGCGGAGTGGGTGAACATACTCACAGTGGCAAAACTCTCATTCAGACCTCGTTTAACCATCATAACATGCAGCCAGACGGCAGGATCTAATTTTATGCTATTGATTCGTAAAGCATAAATTTTAATGTGAACAAATGTCAGGTGAAAAATATATCTATGTTTTTGATTTTTATTGTAAAAAAATCACATTGAAAATATTTTAGCTAACAGGTGTTCACTGGAATCATTCTCAGTTAGCATAGACATGCGATGAATAATCATCTTTAGTTTCCCGGAGTTTTGTATGGCGAGCAGACCATTAATCGCACAGGGATATTCACTGGCGGAGGAAGTAGCCAACAGCATCAGCCATGGCATTGGCCTGGTGTTTGGGATAGTCGGTTTAGTGTTATTGCTGGTACAGGCGGTTGATACCAATGCCAGCGCGATGGCGATTACCAGCTATAGCCTGTATGGCGGAAGCATGATCCTGTTATTCCTGGCGTCGACGCTCTATCACGCGATTCCGCATCAACGGGCCAAGATATGGCTCAAGAAATTTGACCACTGTGCTATCTATCTGCTTATTGCAGGAACCTATACGCCTTTTCTGCTGGTGGGGCTCAACTCGCCGCTGTCGCGCGGACTGATGATTGTCATCTGGAGTCTGGCGCTGCTGGGGATCCTCTTCAAGCTAACCATTGCACACCGGTTTAAAGTGTTGTCACTGGTGACCTATCTGACCATGGGGTGGTTGTCGCTGATTGTGGTGTATCAACTGGCGATTAAGCTGGCGGTTGGCGGGGTTACGTTGCTGGCAGTGGGAGGCGTAGTGTACTCGCTGGGCGTCATTTTCTACGTCTGCAAGCGCATTCCATACAATCATGCCATCTGGCATGGTTTTGTACTGGGCGGCAGCGTGTGCCATTTTTTGGCAATTTATTTGTATGTGGGGCAGGTGTAGTTTGTTGTCGGGTGGCGGCTTCGCCTTACCCGACCGACGGGATCGGTAGGCCCGGTAAGCGCAGGGTATGAACCGGAAACATGGGTAACACTTTAGACCGGATA
>NZ_JBMKIF010000026.1:0-75782 GCF_049238025.1 Enterobacter cloacae complex sp. IR5458 | reverse complement strand
CGGGCATCGTTAACTTAAGATACAAAAGCTGTCCGGAAATGGCGGGTCAAGATCACATTGATTGTCAGCATCGGCGGCGTAGAACCGTGTGGTCCGAACGGACGACAGTGGTTTCCGGTTCAGGGCGTGACGGAGGAGAACCGTCAGGCGCGCATTGATGCCATCATGCCCACGTTTATCGACATCGTACGCTACTGGCAGCAGCAGAGCGGCGTGGGTGCTGACGCGACCGCGCTGATTGGCTTCTCGCAGGGATCTATCATGTCCCTGGAAAGTGTGAAAGCGCAGCCGGGTCTGGTTTCACGGGTGATCGCGTTTAACGGCCGCTTTGCGACGCTGCCGACGAGTGCGACTACACAGACCACGATCCATCTGATCCACGGTGGTGAAGACCGGGTCATTGAGCTTTCACATGCGGTTGCCGCTCAGGAAGCATTGATTCGTGAAGGTGGGGATGTGACGCTGGATATCGTTGACGATCTGGGCCATGCGATTGACGACCGCAGCATGCAATTCGCGCTCGATCATCTGCGTTATACCGTACCGAAGCACTACTTTGATGAGGCGCTCAGCGGCGGCAAGCCGAATGACGATAATATTGTTGAGTTTATGTAGGCACTTTCCCCCTCCCCCCCAGTTCCTCTCCCCACAGGGGCGAGGGTTAGGGGGAGGGGTGAAATTAACAATTACTTCTTCTGGTCTTTCTTCGGCCAGTCGTCGTCATCGTCCCACTTGTCGTTAAAATCGCGGTGTGGCGGGAGATCCGGCTTGTTCGCAAGAAACTTTTTGTGGTCAACGCGCTTAAGGTCTTTAATCACGTTGAGCAGTACGCCGACCAGAAACACCAGCACCAGAATCCACCAGTACTTTGCAAGCCAATCCATTCGCTATTCCTCTCAGAGCATTCGTCAGGCGACGAGTTGCTCCATAATACGTTGATACATACGAGCCAGCAGTTGCAAATCTGCCGCATTAACACACTCATTTATTTTATGAATGGTTGCGTTTACTGGCCCCAGTTCGACAACCTGAGCTCCCATACGGGCGATAAAGCGTCCGTCTGAAGTGCCACCCGTCGTCAGCAGTTGTGGCTTAATTTCATTATAGTGCTCGATGGCGTTCACTACCGCATCAACCAGTTTGCCGCGCTGCGTCAGGAACGGCTGGCCGGAAAGCCACCAGTCCACGGTGTAGCGCAGGTCATATTTTTCCAGCAGCGCGACAACGCGCGCTTTGATCATCTCATCGGTCAGTTCGGTGCTGAAGCGGAAGTTGAACTGGACGAAGAAGTCCCCCGGGATCACGTTGTTGCTGCCGGTCCCGGCCTTGACGTTAGCAATCTGCATGCTGGTCGGGGGGAAGAACTCGTTACCTTTATCCCACTCAATCGCCACCAGTTCGCTCAGCATTGGCGCAGCGCGATGAACGGGGTTATCGGCCAGATGTGGATAAGCAACGTGTCCCTGAACGCCGTGAATGGTCAGGTTACAGGTCAGTGAGCCACGGCGACCGTTTTTCACGACATCGCCCACCACTTCGGTACTGGACGGCTCGCCGACCAGACAGTAGTCGAGACGCTCGTTGCGCGCCATCAGCGCTTCAACCACCTTCACGGTACCGTTATGGGCACTGGCTTCTTCGTCGGAGGTGACCAAAAACGCGAGACGGTTTTTGTGGTTCGGATGCTGAGCCACGAAGCGTTCAGCCGCGACCACCATCGCTGCCAGCGAGCCTTTCATGTCTGCCGCGCCGCGGCCAAAGAGCATGCCATCGCGGATGGTCGGTTCAAACGGCGGGTTAATCCAGCGATCTGCGTCACCTGCGGGAACGACGTCAGTATGCCCGGCAAACGCCAGCGTTTCACCCTGGCCGCGCCACGCCCAGAAGTTCTGAGTATCGCCAAAATCCATGCGTTCAACGGTAAAACCGATGGCACGCAGGCGCTCAATCATTAATGCCTGACAACCTGCGTCGTCCGGGCTAAGGGAAGGACGGCGAATAAGCTGTTGAGTCAGCTCAATGACCGGGCATGACATACACTACACCTCAACGAAAAAGTCAGAATAAAGGGTTTCACTGAAACCCAGCAGCATAGGCTGACCTGGCTTGCAGAGCAATGGGCGTTTGATAATTGCCGGCATTTCACGCATCAGTTTTGCCGCGCTGTCGGCATCAACGATGCTGGCGCGCAGGGATTCGTCCAGTTTACGCCAGGTGGTACCGCGGGTGTTAAGCAGTGCCTCCCAGCCCAGTTCATTGATGGCGTTATGCAGAAAATCTGCATCAAGCCCATCGGCACGGTAATCGTGGAAGCGGTACTCGATGTGGTTCGCTTCCAGCCAGCGGCGGGCTTTTTTGATGGTGTCGCAATTTTTAATGCCGTACATCACAACCATGGTGAATCCTTTTGTCCTTATGACCATTAAATGTTCAATAAATTCGAAGATATATCCTTAAGCAGAATATAACACATTCAGGAATACTCTGGATTTACACGTCTGCTTAATTCAACGCACATCTGTACGCTGAATATTCTTTCATCATTTAAGCATAGATGTCCATCGGGTATAAATTGCTAACAAACTCAGCGGGTAAAATAAAGCTCACCCGTTCGTAGGGTTATTTCAAAATATTGCTGGCCGTCACACAAAATTTAAGATTCTCCATTCATATTTATCATAAATCCCCAACGGTGGCGGGGTACAATCACAGCAATTGGTTAAATAGTCTTCACAATGATGATACGTTTTCGTAGAATGCGCATAATAATAAGAGAGGTTGTTATGATTGAACGTGAACTGGGGAACTGGAAAGATTTTATCGAAGGCATGCTTCGTAAATGACATTCAGTAAGAATTGCAAGAGCACTTAAATAAGTAAAATAATCATAGTGTGAATTAATCACACAATAAAAAGGCGGCTGATAAAGCCGCCTTTTTTATGGCTGAATGTTATTCCTGCCGCTCTCTGAGCGGGAAGCGACGACGCACCAGCACAAAGAACAGCGGCACGAAATAAATGGCCAGGATGGTGGCCGAAATCATGCCCCCCATTACCCCGGTACCGACCGCGTGCTGGCTGCTGGAACCTGCACCCGTGCTGGTTGCCATTGGCAATACGCCAAAAATAAAGGCCAGCGAGGTCATCAGGATCGGGCGTAGTCGCTGACGGCAGGCATGTAGCGTGGCGGCCATCAGCTCGTGGCCTTTGGCATTCATCTCGTTGGCAAACTCAACGATCAGAATGGCGTTTTTCGCCGACAAGCCGATCACCGTCAGCAGCCCGACCTGGAAGTAAACATCGTTTTCCAGGCCGCGCATCCAGGTTGCCAGCAGCGCACCGATAACCCCAAGCGGTACCACCAGCATGACCGAGAACGGAACCGACCAGCTCTCATACAGCGCGGCAAGGCAGAGGAACACCACCAGCAGAGAAAGGGCATAAAGCGCGGGGGCCTGCGCGCCGGAGAGACGTTCCTGGTAAGACATGGCCGTCCATTCCAGACCAAAACCGGCGGGCAGCTGTTGCACCAGTTTTTCCATGGTGTCCATGGCCGTGCCGGTACTTACGCCCGGCGCGGCTTCCCCGACGATTTCCACCGCAGAATAACCGTTATAGCGCTCCAGACGCGGCGAACCGCTCTCCCAGCGCGAGGTGGCAAACGCCGAGAAGGGAACCATCCCGCCGCTGTTATTGCGTACAAACCAGCGGTTAATATCATCCGGCAGCATGCGGTACGGCGCGGCGGACTGAACATATACTTTTTTCACGCGACCGCGATCCATAAAGTCGTTCACATAGCTCGAGCCCCACGCCGTTTGCAGGGTGTCGTTGATATCGTCGATGGAGACGCCCAGCGCCTGCGCCTTACGCTGGTCGATATCCACCTGAAGCTGCGGGCTGTCGTCCAGGCCGTTGTGGCGCACGCGGGTCAGGCCAGAATCATTACCTGCCAGCGCTAACAATTTGTCGCGTGCCGCCATCAGCGCATCGTGGCCCGCGCCGGCGTGATCCTGCAGCTCCATATCAAACCCGGCAGAACTCCCCAGGCCGCTGATCGCTGGCGGACTGCTCGCAAAGACGCGCGCCTCTTTAATACGGGAAAAGGCTTTAGTGGCACGTTCAATGATGGCAAATGAGGTTCCCGTTTGGGTGTCCCGTTCATTCCAGTCTTTCAGACGGACAAACATACGGGCGACGTTCTGCCCGTTCCCGCCCGGGCCGGAGCCAACGGTCGAAAAGACCGACACAACGTTATCTTTCTCGTGGGTGAAGAAGTACTGCTCTACGTTCTGGACCACTTTCAGCGTCTGCTGCTGCGTTGAGCCGCTCGGGAGCTGCACCGAGGTGATGAACATCCCCCGGTCTTCCATCGGCAGGAACGAGGTGGGCAAATGCAGAAACAGCCACACCATGCCGCCCAGCAGTACAACGTAAATCATCATCCAGCGCAGGCTGCGGTGCAGCACTTTACCGACCGCAGATTCATACCGGGCGGCATTGCGGTTGAACATCCGGTTAAACCAGCCGAAGAACCCTTTCTGACCGTGATGTTCCCCTTTGTGCAGCGGCTTGAGGAGGGTGGCGCAAAGCGCAGGGGTGAGGATCAGGGCCACCAGAACGGAGAGTACCATTGCTGAGACGATGGTTATCGAGAACTGGCGGTAAATCGCGCCGGTCGTGCCGCCGAAGAAGGCCATCGGGATAAAGACCGCCGACAACACCATCGCAATGCCGACTAACGCCCCCTGAATTTGACCCATGGATTTTCGCGTGGCCTGGCGCGGGGAAAGACCTTCTTCGCTCATGATGCGCTCGACGTTTTCGACCACCACAATGGCATCATCCACCAGCAGGCCAATTGCCAGCACCATGGCAAACATCGTCAGGGTGTTAATGCTGTACCCGAACGCGTAAAGCACCGAAAAGGTACCCAGCAGCACCACGGGGACGGCAATAGTGGGGATCAGCGTGGCGCGAAAGTTTTGCAGGAACAGATACATGACCAGGAACACCAGGGCAATCGCTTCCAGCAGGGTCTTTACCACATCCTCAATCGAGGCTTTTACGAAGGAAGTGGTTTCATAGGCGACTTTATACTCCAGCCCGTGCGGGAAATACTGCGACAGCTCATCCAGACGGTCCAGCACCAATTTCGCCGTCGCCATTTCATTTGCGCCGGAGGCCAGCTTAATCCCAAGGCCAGAGGCCGGGTTGCCGTTAAATCGGCTCAGGTAGTCGTATTTCTCAGCACCCATTTCCACCGTCGCCACATCGCTCAGACGCACTTCTGAGCCATCCTGATTCACGCGCAGGGTGATGTTGCGGAACTGGTCCGGTGTCTGAAGCAGGGATTGCGAATTAATGGTGGCGTTCAGGGCTTGTTTATCAACGGAAGGCGTTCCTCCCAGTTGCCCCACGGCAATTTGTGCGTTCTGGGCTTTGATGGCATCCGTCACGTCGGTGGCCGTCATCTGATAGCTGTTCAGCTTGTTGGGATCGAGCCAGATACGCATGGAGTATTGTGAGCCGTAGGCGTCGATATCCCCCACGCCGTTAATACGGCTGAGCGGGTCCTGAATATTACTGGCGACGTAGTCCGCAATGTCCTGTTTATCCATTGAGCCATCGGTGGAGACAAACGCGATGGTCAAAATGTTGGTATCACCGGTTTTACGTACGGTAACGCCCTGGTTCTGCACCGCCTGGGGCAGCTTACGCATAGCCGACTGAAGCTGGTTTTGTACCTGCTGCACCGCTTCGTCCGGGTCGGTGCCCGCCTTAAAGCTCAGGGTAACCGTCGCTTGTCCCGTGGCGCTGCTTTGCGAGGACATGTACATCAGGTTATCCAGACCCGTCATGTTCTGCTCGATAACCTGCGTCACGGTGTTTTCCAGCGTTTGTGCGGAAGCGCCGGGGTAGTTTGCGGTGACACGCACATTAGGCGGTGCCAGATCGGGATATTGCTCAACAGGAAGAGAAGTAATCGCCAGGACACCTGTCAGACACAACAGGATGGCAAGCACCCAGGCAAAAATGGGGCGATCGATGAAAAAATTCGCCATGTAAAAGTGACCTCGTTTTGCTGCACGTCATTATTGTTTATTGCCCGCCTAACTTTAGCGGTAAGGCCCAGGTCAAACGTGGAGAAATAAAGGAGATAGTGTAAATTATCATGCGCTTTTCCCTGCGCTTGCCTCTTTACCGTTATTTACCCGTTAACGGCGCAGGCACCGGGAACGTCACGCTGACCAGCGTGCCGCCGTTTTGCGGTTGCGAAAAGTGCAGCATGCCTCCGAGTCGTTGTGCGCGCTCACGCATAATGTTCAGTCCGTAGTGTCCGGGCGGTTCGCTTGCCTCGCCAATCCCGATGCCGTTGTCGCGAATGCTGACGCTGTGCGTGCCATCCACCGCCGTTACGCAGCTAACGGTAATTTCGCTGGCCTGGGCGTGCTTAATCGCATTCAGAACGGCTTCCCGGACGATCTGCAATAAATGCACCTGTTTCTGGGCGTCAAGCGCCAGGGAGGAGAGACGACAGTCGAGGTGCAGCCTGGCCTGCGTCTGGCTCTGCAGGGCATCGAGAGACTCCTGCAGCGCCGCGGGTAAATTCGCATGATTTAACGTCAGCCGGAAGGTCGTCAGCAGCTCGCGCAGCTGCTGCCAGGCGTTGTTCAGCTCGCGGGAGAAGTCGGTGATGATAGTTTGCGCGGGAGCATTATCCGCTGGCAACGCGCGTTTAAGCAGGGCAAGCTGGATCCGCAGATAAGACAGCACCTGCGCCAGCGAATCGTGCAGTTCCCGGGCGATGGTGGCGCGTTCTTCCATCAGCAGCAGCTGCTGGTAATGCTTTTGCGCCTGGTTAAAGTACAGCCCGCGCCCGAGCATGGTCGCCACGCTTCTCATCAGCGGGAGGGGAACGCTGTCCGTCTCGCTTTGCCAGCGCAGTTCACCGTAGAGGGTGTCCTGCATCAGTACCGGCAGATTTTGCAGCGGGATGCTGCCCGACGCGGTCCCTTCACACAGTCGCCAGTCGTCGCTGGTGCGGAGTTCCAGGTAATTCATCTGAGTGTATTCATGGACAATCTGCAATATGTGCCGAAAACAATGGCTGTCTATCTGCCCCGTATTCAACGCCTGGGAGCATTTAAACAGCATGTCGAGCTGCTGGTGGGCTTCGTGCAAATGTCGCGTCTTTTCCGCCACGGAAGCTTCAAGCGACCGATAAAGGGTGTGTAGCTCCCCCGACATATGGTTGAAAGCGCGGGAAAGTTGGCCCAGCTCGTTGGGTAGGGCGGTATCCGGCGCAGGCGTCGTAAATTCTCCTCGCTCAATCCGCTCGCTGGCCGCCACCAGATTATTCAGCGGTAATACGACCTGGCGGCGGATACGCCGCAGGGTAAAAAGCGTCAGCAGCAGGATCCCGAGGGCGCCAGCCAGAGAGAGGAGGGTCACTGTCTGGATTTTATGTTCACTGTAATGCTGGAGGGCGAGCACAAAGGCATCAATGCGGCCGACAAAATCCTCAATATGTGCGGCATACCATGCGCTGTCACCGCGGGCGATGTGCTTATCCATTTCCAGCCAGGCAAACTGCAGTTGCTGGTAGCGCGTTTTGACATTGCCCGGAACGTACCAGCGGTTCAGCTTTTGCAGGGAAGGTGCGCTTAATGTCTGCCGCCAGTTCTCACGATGCGCCATAAGGGAAGGGCTGTTACGCTGCATCTCGTAACCGAGACGATAGCTCTGCATGCGCAGTGAACCCGCAACGTTGATGGCTTCAGCGTCGCGCTGGCTGCTGGCAAGCGTTAGTAGCGCGACGCTGCTGGTCAGCACGGAGAGAACAATTATCGAAAAGAAAGCCCAGGCAAGGCTTCCGGAAACGGGTCGCTTAACGGTCACAGAACGGCTCTCTGGGAGAAATAATCAGACATTTCGGGCAGGTGTACATTGCCTGATAACGCAGTGATGAGTAAACACTTTATTCATACGTACAGTAAGGTTATTGCGCCTGGCGCAACCGGAAACATCATCCAGCGAGAAACGCGCCGTCTGAACCCACGGGCGACAAAGCGAGCGTCACGGCGTAGTATAAACAGACTCATTTTGCCGTGGAGCCCGTATGTCCCTGAACATTACCGTTATCAAAGACAAAATCCTTTCTGAAAATTACTTTGTCCTGCGTAACATCACTTACGATTTAACCCGTAAGAACGGGGACGTTATTCGCCATAAACGCGAAGTCTACGACCGGGGCAATGGCGCTACCATTCTGCTGTATAACCGCGAAAAGCAAAGCGTGGTATTGATTCGTCAGTTTCGGGTGGCGACATGGGTCAATGGCAACGCGGACGGGCGTCTGATTGAAACCTGCGCCGGTCTGCTTGATGACGATGAGCCGGAAGTCTGTATTCGCAAAGAAGCCATAGAAGAAACGGGTTTTGAGGTGGGTGCGGTACAAAAAGTCTTTGAGCTTTTCATGTCTCCAGGCGGGGTGACCGAGCTGGTCCACTTCTTCGTTGCGGAATACACCGATGCTCAGCGTACTCACCGCGGCGGCGGGGTCGAGGATGAAGATATTGAAGTGCTTGAAATGCCCTTCGCTCAGGCGCTGGAAATGGTGAAAAGCGGCGAGATACGCGACGGTAAAGCGGTGATCCTGCTGCAGTATCTGCAAACCAGCGGCGTGATGAACGCCGCGCAGGTCCGGTGATAAGTTATATTTCAGATAAATCTATCCGATAAATCCGATTGAGCCCGCCCGTCCAGGGCACGAAGATACGCCCCAGATTGACCTTTTCGTTTCCGGGGCTGTGCCATTCATGCGCTACTGCGTTTTGCTTCTCTTCTTTTTTTGCGTGCTACCCGCACCTCTGGTGTGGGCTGCACCTGCGCAGCAGTCTTTCTCTGACTGGCAGGTCACCTGCAATAACCAGAATTTTTGCGTTGCCCGAAATACCGGTGAACACCGCGGGCTGGTGATGACGCTGAGCCGTAGCGCTGGGGCAAAAACGGACGCCAGCCTGCGTATCGATCTCGGCGGGCTTTCGGCTCCTCCGGTAAAAGAGCCTGACATCGCCCCCCGACTGCTGCTCGACGACGTTCCCTTAAAACTCAATGCCCAGCACTGGCAGTTAACGCCCTGGCATCTCAAGACTGACGATACGGGTACCCTCACCACGTTTCTGAAAACGATTCAGGAAGGACAGAGGCTGACCCTGCGCGGAGGAAAGCAGACGATCTCTCTGGTCGGACTGAAAGCGGCGCTGCTGTTTATCGACGCTCAGCAAAAGCGCGTGGGCAGCGAAACAGCATGGATTAAAAAAGGAGATAGCCCGCCGCTGAGCGTGCCTCCAGCTCCGGCATTAAAAAAGGTGGCCGTGGTGAACCCCACGCCAACGCCACTCTCACACGCTGAACTGAACGATCTGCTGGATTACGGCACCTGGCGGATGAACAACAGCCAGTGCTCGCTGGATCCTAACCGCCGCGAAGTGCGCGTCACCGCATTAACGGATGATAAAGCGCTGCTGATCGTCAGCTGCGAGGCGGGGGCTTACAATACGGTCGATCTGGCGTGGCTGGTATCGCGTAAAAAACCGTTCACCGCGCGCAGCGTCAGGCTGCGTCTGCCGTTTACCCCGTCCAGTCAGAGTAGCGATATGGAACTGATGAACGCCAGCTTCGATGAAAAAGCACGCGAGCTGACGACGCTCGCACTGGGGCGTGGGATCGGTGATTGTGGGATCCAGACGCGCTGGCGTTTCGACGGCCAGCGCTTCCGCCTGGTGCGGTATGCGGAAGAGCCAAGCTGCGATAACTGGAACGGGCCGGACGCCTGGCCCACGCTGTGGATCACGCGGTAGTCCGGCTTACGATTTGATGGTGTTGTAGGCCGGGTAAGGCGTAGCCGCCACCCGGCAACGAAGACCGCACTAAAGCACACTCAACGCCTTCTCCACCACGTTCTCAACGGTAAAGCCGAAGTACGGGAACAGCTTGTCGGCAGGGGCGGACTCACCGTAGCCCCGCATACCGACAATCGCCCCTTTCAGCCCCACATACTTATACCAGTAGTCGGCAATTCCCGCTTCCACCGCCACGCGCGCCGCGACGCTGGAGGGGAGCACCGATTCACGGTATGCCTCGTCCTGGGCATCAAAGATATCCGTTGAAGGCAGGGAAACGACGCGCACCGCGTGACCTTCGGCAGTCAGTTTCTCCGCCGCTTTCACCGTGATTTCCACCTCAGAACCCGTGGCAATCAGGATCACGTCCGGTTTGCCGCCGCTGTCCTTCAGGATGTACCCGCCGCGGGCGATATTTTTCACCTGCTCCGGGGTGCGCTCAATTTGGGCCAGGTTTTGACGCGACAGGATCAGCGCCGTCGGGCCGTTATGGCGCTCAACCGCCAGCTTCCAGCCCACTGCCGCTTCGACCTGATCGCACGGACGCCATGTGCTGAAGTTTGGCGTTAAGCGCAGGCTCGCCAGCTGTTCCACCGCCTGGTGCGTCGGGCCATCTTCACCCAGCCCGATAGAGTCGTGGGTGTAGACCATGATCTGCCGGGCCTTCATCAGCGCCGCCATGCGCGCTGCGTTACGGGCGTACTCAACGAACATCAGGAAGGTGGCGGTGTAGGGCACGAAGCCGCCGTGATGGGCGATGCCGTTGGCAATGGCGGTCATCCCGAACTCGCGCACGCCGTAGTGGATATAGTTTCCGGCGATGTCCTCTTTCAGCGATTTCGAGCCCGACCAGATGGTCAGGTTACTCGGCGCCAGATCCGCCGAGCCGCCGAGCAGTTCGGGCAGGATAGGGCCGATGGCATTCAGGGTGTTTTGCGACGCCTTACGGGTGGCGATTTTCGCCGGGTTAGACTGCAGGTTTTCAATCAGTGCCTGGGTTTTATCGTCCCAGTCTTCCGGCAGACCACCGCTCATGCGGCGGGAAAACTCAGCCGCCAGTTCCGGGTATGCTTTTTTGTAGGCGGCAAATTTTTCGTTCCAGGCATGCTGGGCTTTTTCACCCGTTTCGCGCGCATCCCATGCCTTGTAGATCTCTTTCGGGATCTCAAACGGCGGGTATTTCCAGCCCAGTTTCTGTCGGGTCAGTGCCACCTCTTCTTCGCCGAGCGCCGCGCCGTGCGCTTCTTCTTTACCTGCTTTGTTTGGTGAGCCAAAGCCGATGACCGTACGGCAGATAATCAGGGACGGTTTGTCCTTCACGCTCTGCGCTTCCTGAATCGCTTTTTTCACCGCTTCGGGATCGTGGCCGTCGATCTCATGCACGACGTGCCAGTGATAGGCTTCGAAGCGTTTCGCCGTGTCGTCGGTGAACCAGCCCTCGGTTTCCCCGTCAATGGAGATGCCGTTGTGGTCGTAAAAGCCGATCAGCTTGCCGAGCCCCAGCGTGCCCGCCAGCGAGCAGACTTCATGCGAAATCCCCTCCATCAGGCAACCGTCACCCATAAACACGTACGTGTAGTGATCGACAATCTCGTGGTCCGGCTGGTTAAACTGTGCCGCCAGCGTGCGTTCGGCAATCGCGAGTCCGACGGCGTTGGCCAGCCCCTGACCCAGCGGTCCGGTGGTGGTTTCGACACCCGGCGTATAGCCGATTTCCGGGTGACCCGGGGTTTTCGAATGCAGCTGGCGGAAATTCTTCAGCTCCTCAAGCGGCAGATCATAGCCGGACAGGTGCAGCAGGCTGTAGAGCAGCATCGAGGCGTGGCCGTTAGACAGAATAAAGCGGTCACGATCGTACCAGGCAGGATCGTTGGGGTTGTGCTTCAGGAAGTCGTTCCACAACACTTCGGCAATATCAGCCATGCCCATGGGGGCGCCAGGGTGGCCTGAATTGGCTTTCTGCACGGCATCCATGCTGAGGGCGCGGATGGCATTGGCGAGCTCTTTACGGGACATAGTTCACTCCATGGCAAGGTTAAAGTTTGGCGGCGAGTAGGTCTTCAAGTTTGCGCTGGTCGACGGCGAACAGGCGGATGCCTTCCGCCAGTTTATCCACGGCCATCGCGTCCTGATTGTGCTCCCAGCGGAACTCGGCTTCGGTCATGGCCTTCGGTTTCGGCAGGACGGTGGAGGTTGGCACCAGTTTGCGGATCACCGTCTCTTCTTTGTCCTGTAATTCTTTAAGCAGGTTAGGGGAGATGGTCAGGCGGTCGCAGCCTGCCAGGGCGAGGATCTGCTCGGTACGGCGGAAGCTGGCCCCCATCACGATGGTTTCATAGCGGTGCTGTTTGTAGTAGTCGTAGATATTTCGCACTGACTTCACGCCTGGATCTTCCTCGACTACGTACGGGTCCATGGGCTGTTTCGCCTGATACCAGTCGTAGATGCGCCCGACAAACGGCGAGACGAGGAACACGCCCGCTTCAGCACAGGCGCGTGCCTGTGCAAACGAGAACAGCAGCGTCAGGTTGCAGTGGATCCCCTCTTTTTCCAGCACCTCTGCCGCGCGGATACCTTCCCACGTTGACGCGAGCTTGATCAGAATGCGTGACGTATCAATTCCCTGCTCCTGGTAGAGTTCAACCAGACGACGCGCTTTCGTAATACTCTTTTCTTTATCGAACGAGAGGCGGGCGTCCACTTCGGTCGAGACGCGTCCTGGAATGCTTTTCAGAATTTCTGCACCAAAATTAACCCCCAGTTTGTCGCTGGCTTCGGCAACCTGTTGCTCCTGCGTTTTGCCGCGCTTCTTGCCGTAAGCAATCGCGTCATCAATCAGATGGCTAAAATGGGCAAGCCCTGCCGCTTTCAGAAGCAGGGAAGGGTTGGTGGTCGCGTCCTCCGGCTGATAGTGGCGAATCGACTCGATATCGCCGCTGTCCGCAACCACGGTGGTGAATTGTTTGATGCCGTCTAGCTGGTTCATAAATCATTACTCCTTGGAAATAAAAGAGTTAGATGAGTGCGTTAGTTCACACTTCTGAGAAAATCATGATGGACTTAACAAAAAAGCATAGCAGACGGGGGAGGCATTGCTTTTGAGACGGGTAACATGGCTGTTATAAATTGATAACAATTTTTAATGTGTGATGGTGAGAGTTTGGCAGCCTTCAAAGTTTATGCGCTGTCCTGAGGCGATACTAGGCGGCACACCCGGGTGTGCATCAGGATCGCAAACGTCACCCTTTTGACCGATACGTGAAAGGAAAAATAAGATGGATGAGCAGTTGAAACAGAGTGCCCTCGATTTTCACGAGTTCCCCGTTCCGGGCAAAATCCAGGTTTCCCCAACCAAGCCGCTGGCGACTCAGCGCGATCTGGCTCTTGCCTACTCACCGGGCGTGGCGGCACCGTGTCTGGAAATCGAAAAAGATCCGCTGGCGGCCTATAAGTACACCGCGCGCGGTAACCTGGTCGCGGTGATCTCTAACGGTACGGCGGTACTCGGCCTTGGCAACATTGGTGCGCTGGCGGGTAAGCCGGTGATGGAAGGGAAGGGCGTTCTGTTCAAGAAATTCGCCGGTATCGACGTGTTCGATATCGAAGTGGACGAGCTGGACCCGGATAAATTCATTAACGTCGTCGCCGCGCTGGAGCCAACCTTCGGCGGTATCAACCTGGAAGACATCAAAGCGCCGGAATGTTTCTATATCGAGCAGAAGCTGCGCGAGCGTATGAACATCCCCGTGTTCCATGACGACCAGCACGGTACGGCCATTATCAGCACCGCCGCCATTCTGAACGGCCTGCGCGTGGTCGAGAAAAATCTTTCCGACGTGCGTATGGTGGTCTCCGGCGCGGGCGCGGCGGCCATCGCCTGTATGAACCTGCTGGTGGCGCTGGGGATGCAGAAACACAACATCGTGGTTTGCGATTCCAAAGGCGTGATCTACAAAGGCCGTGAGCCAAACATGGCGGAAACCAAAGCGGCGTATGCGGTGGACGATGACGGAAAACGCACGCTTGAGGACGTGATTGACGGTGCGGACATCTTCCTTGGCTGCTCGGGCCCGAAAGTGCTGACCCAGGAGATGGTGAAGAAGATGGCGCGTGCGCCAATGATCCTGGCCCTGGCGAACCCTGAACCGGAAATTCTGCCGCCGCTGGCGAAAGCGGTGCGTGAAGACGCCATTATCTGTACCGGCCGTTCGGACTACCCGAACCAGGTGAACAACGTGCTCTGCTTCCCGTTCATCTTCCGTGGCGCGCTGGACGTTGGCGCAACGGCGATCAACGAAGAGATGAAGCTGGCAGCGGTTCATGCCATCGCGGAACTGGCGCATGCCGAGCAGAGCGAAGTGGTGGCTTCTGCCTATGGCGATCAGGATCTGAGCTTCGGGCCTGACTACATCATCCCTAAACCGTTTGACCCGCGACTGATCGTGAAGATCGCGCCAGCGGTGGCCAAAGCGGCAATGGACTCCGGGGTGGCAACGCGTCCGATCCAGGACTTCGACGCTTACGTTGATAAACTCACCGAGTTCGTCTACAAAACCAACCTGTTTATGAAGCCAATTTTCTCTCAGGCCCGCGCGGACGCAAAACGCGTGGTGCTGGCGGAAGGGGAAGAGGCGCGCGTGCTGCATGCCACCCAGGAGCTGGTGAGCCTCGGGCTGGCGAAGCCGATCCTGATTGGTCGTCCGAGCGTCATCGAGATGCGCATTCAGAAACTGGGGCTGCAGATTAAGCCGGGTGTGGACTTTGAGATCGTCAATAACGAATCCGATCCGCGCTTTAAAGAGTACTGGAACGAATACTACGCGATCATGAAGCGTCGTGGGATCACCCAGGAGCAGGCGCAGCGGGCGGTGATCAGCAATACCACGGTGATCGGCGCGATTATGGTCCATCGCGGCGAAGCGGATGCGCTGATCTGCGGTACCATCGGCGATTACCACGAGCATTTCAGCGTGGTGCAGGAGATCTTCGGCTACCGCGAAGGGGTTCACGCCGCCGGAGCGATGAACGCGCTGCTGCTGCCAAGCGGGAACACTTTTATCGCCGATACCTACGTTAACGACGATCCAACCCCGGACGAGCTGGCGGAGATCACCGTGATGGCGGCAGAAACCGTGCGTCGCTTTGGTATTGAGCCGAAAGTGGCGCTGCTGTCGCACTCTAACTTTGGTTCGTCTAAATCAGCGGCGGCGTGCAAAATGCGTCAGACGCTGGAGCTGGTGCGCGAGCGTGCGCCGGAGCTGATGATTGACGGAGAAATGCACGGCGATGCCGCGCTGGTGGAAAGCATCCGCAACGAGCGTATGCCGGACAGCCCGCTGAAAGGCTCGGCAAACATCCTGATTATGCCGAACGTGGAAGCGGCGCGTATCAGCTACAACCTGCTGCGCGTATCCAGCTCTGAAGGGGTGACCGTAGGGCCGGTACTGATGGGCGTGGCGAAACCGGTGCATGTATTAACGCCGATTGCCTCTGTGCGCCGCATCGTGAACATGGTGGCGCTGGCGGTGGTTGAGGCGCAGACGCAGCCTCTGTAGCGGCGGTGCGTCGGGTGGCGCGTTCGCTTACCCGGCCTACGGGTTAACCAGGCCGGATAAGCGCAGCGCCATCCGGCAATTACACCCAGTCGCGTACTTTCAGAAACTCACTCAAGGCAGCCTCCGGGCTGCCTTCTTTTGGCTCGTAACAGTATTCCCAGCGTACCAGCGGCGGCATCGACATTAAAATCGACTCCGTGCGCCCGCCGGTCTGCAGGCCGAAGAGCGTCCCGCGATCCCACACCAGGTTAAACTCCACGTAGCGCCCGCGGCGATAAAGCTGGAATTCGCGCTCGCGCACGCCATAGTCGATATCTTTACGTCGTTCGACAATGGGCAAATAGGCCTCAGTAAAGCCTTCGCCCACCGCGCGCATAAAGCTGAACGCGGTATCAAAATCGGGCGTGTTGAGATCGTCAAAGAACAGTCCACCGATGCCGCGCTGCTCGTCGCGGTGCTTCAGGTAAAAGTAGTCATCGCACCACTTTTTAAATTTCGGGTAGACGTCTTCGCCAAACGGCAGACAAAGGTCGCGCGCGGTGGTGTGCCAATGCACGGCGTCCTCTTCGAAACCGTAGTAGGGCGTTAAGTCGAAACCGCCGCCGAACCACCAGACCGGATCGGCCCCCGGTTTTTCAGCAATGAAAAAGCGTACGTTAGCGTGACTGGTCGGCACAAACGGATTATGCGGATGCACCACCAGCGAAACGCCCATCGCTTCAAAACTTCGGCCCGCCAGCTCAGGACGATGCGCTGTCGCAGAGGCGGGCATAGCGTCACCATGAACGTGGGAAAAATTCACCCCCGCCTGTTCAAAGATGCCGCCATTTCGCAATACGCGGCTGCGGCCACCGCCGCCTGCCTCACGCAGCCAGTTATCCTCCTGAAATTCACCGCCGTCTGCGGCGGCCAGTTTCTGGCAAATCTCATCCTGCAGTTGCAGCAGGAACGTTTTGACCAGTTGAGCATTGGGTTTCATTAACGTTTCCTGGCGTGCGCTTTTTGGTTATCGAACCAGTTGAAGTAACTGATAATGCCGGAGGCGATGGCGTTAGCAATCTTCTGGCGAAACGCCGTGGTGCCGAGCAGCCGCTCTTCTTCCGGGTTGGTAATAAAAGATGTTTCCACAAGTACGGACGGAATTGAAGGTGACTTCAGCACCACAAACGCCGCCTGCTCGGTGCTTTTACTGTGCAAGCGGTGCACCGGCTTAATCCGTTTCAGGATATGCGAGCCGAGCGTCAGGCTATTTTTGATGGTGTCCGTCTGCACGAGGTCGAACAGCACCTGCTGTAACAGATGATCTTTGTCCGTGGCCTTCTTCCCGGCCACTTCATCCGCCCGGTTCTCACGGTCGGAGAGGTATTTTGCCATGGCGCTACTGGCCCCACGGTTGGACAGGGCAAACACCGACGCGCCCGCGGCTGACGGGTTGGTAAAGCCGTCAGCGTGAATCGACATAAACAGATCCGCGCCGTGTTGATGGGCGATCTCCACGCGGTCATACAGCGGGATAAAGGTGTCGCCAGAGCGCGTCAGACGGGCGTCAATGCCGTTGCTGCGTAAAATTGCGCGCACGTTTTTTGCAATCGCCAGCACGACGTGTTTTTCTTTTGACCCGTTTTTGCCAATGGCGCCGGTATCAATCCCGCCGTGGCCCGGGTCCAGCATCACCAGACGCTTTGCGCCTGGCTTTTTGGTTTTGGGTTTACTGTGTCCGTTACTGGTTTTGAGCGTGCTCTCGTCTTTCGCCTGAGCCTGCTTTGCAATACCGGTTAACGTTAAGGCCGCCAGCCCCGCTTTGAGAACCTGACGACGCGATGTGAGTGCTTTTAATGGTTTGAATGTGCTCATGCGGCCTGAATACTAAAAAAAGGGGTCCTGGTGTTATATCGTATCGTGTTTCCCGTTACGACAGTCCTTATTGAGAATTGTTTTACTTTTCATTTCAATACGTGACAAAGTGACATTATGCCAAATTTTGGCGAGATTTTCCCCGGTTATTGGCTAAACGTCCCGTACGCGCCATAATCACTGTTTTTGAACCCGAAAAGGCGGTTAATACCATGGAGATACGCGTTTTTCGCCAGGAAGATTTCGAAGAGGTGATCACCCTTTGGGAGCGCTGCGATTTGCTGCGTCCGTGGAACGATCCGGAGATGGACATCGAACGGAAGGTGAATCACGACGTCAGTCTGTTTCTGGTCGCGGAAGTGAATGGCGAGGTTGTCGGCACCGTCATGGGCGGCTATGACGGCCATCGCGGCTCGGCTTATTATCTTGGGGTCCATCCGGAATACCGTGGGCGTGGCATCGCGAATGCGTTACTGAACCGGCTAGAGAAGAAGCTGATTGCTCGCGGCTGCCCGAAAATTCAGATCATGGTGCGGGAAGATAACGATGTGGTGCTGGGCATGTATGAACGTCTGGGCTATGAGCACTCTGACGTGCTGAATTTAGGTAAACGCCTGATCGAAGATGAAGAGTACTGAGATCCATCCGGCAGACTATGACGCGCAGGGCCGCCTCAGGCTGCCTTTTTTATTCTGGTGCGTTCTGCTGCTGCAGGCGCGAACCTGGGTGCTGTTTGTGATGGCTGGCGCGTCGCGCGGGCAGGGCGACACGCTGCTGAATCTCTTCTATCCCGATCACGATGCCTTCTGGCTTGGCTTACTTCCGGGCGTACCGGCGGTGGTGGCATTTTTATGCAGCGGCCGACGGCATGCGATCCCGCGTGTGTGGCGCGCGCTTCGCTGGCTGCTGATCCTTGCCCAGATAGCGCTACTGTTCTGGCAACCCGTGCTCTGGTGGTTCGGTGAACCCCTTTCGGGTATCGGCATTGCGCTGGTGATCGCGGATATTGTGGCGTTGCTGTGGCTGCTGACAAATCCCCGGCTACGCGCCTGTTTTACGCAAGAGTCAGATTAGAACGGCACTTTTTACCGAAGTCGTACTCCAACAAGCGTTGATTTAACACGTAAGGACGTTTCAATGAAATCGCTGCGTTTACTTTTATGCGCTCTCCCGCTGGCATTAACCGGCTGTTCAACGCTCTCCTCCATCAACTGGTCCGCAGCCTATCCGTGGAACTGGTTTGGCGCGTCCACGGAAGTGACCGAGCAGGGCGTAGGAAAAATTACCGCATCAACCGCGCTCGATCAGGATGCCATTCAGGACGCCCTGAGCAGTGACTACCGCCTGCGTAGCGGCATGAAAACCGAGAATGGCAACATTGTGCGGTACTTTGAAGCGCTAAAAGGGGACAAACTGGCGCTGGTGATTAATGGCGATAAAGGCACGGTGAACCGCATTGCGGTGCTCGACGACGAAATCCCGACCGCCAGCGGTGTGAAAGTGGGTACGCCGTTTAGCGAACTGTATAAACAAGCCTTTGGCAACTGCACCAGCGCGCCTTCCGACGAGGGCGTCGCGGTGGAATGTAAGGCGGAAGGCAGCCAGCACATCAGCTATGTCTTCACCGGTACCTGGAGCGGTCCGGAGGGATTAATGCCGTCTGACGACACGCTGAAAAGCTGGAAAGTGAGCAAAATAGTCTGGAAGCAGTAATTTGCGCCTGAACAAACCGCCTCGCTGAAATCCGGGTATAATACCCGCCATCAATGCCACGCTGACGTGGCATCTTTATTTCAGGAGGAGCGATGTCTCAGGTTCAGAGTGGCATTTTGCCAGAACATTGCCGCGCGGCGATTTGGATCGAAGCCAATGTCAAAGGGGACGTGGATGCCCTGCGTGCGGCCAGTAAAGCGTTTGTTGATAAACTGGCGACTTTCCAGGCCAAATTCCCGGATGCCCATCTCGGCGCCGTTGTTGCTTTTGGCAATAACGTCTGGCGTCAGCTGAGCGGCGGCGAAGGGGCGGAAGAGCTGAAAGACTTTATCCCTTACGGTAAAGGTCTGGCTCCGGCCACCCAGTACGATCTGCTCATTCATATTCTCTCTCTGCGTCACGATGTTAACTTCTCCGTTGCCCAGGCCGCGGTGGCAGCGTTCGGCGACAGCATTGAGGTGCAGGAAGAAGTTCACGGTTTCCGTTGGGTAGAAGAGCGCGATCTGAGCGGCTTCGTCGACGGCACGGAAAACCCGGCGGGTGAAGAGACGCGTCGTGACGTGGCGGTCATCAAAGATGGCGTGGATGCGGGAGGCAGTTACGTGTTCGTGCAGCGCTGGGAGCATAACCTCAAGCAGCTTAACCGCATGAGCGTGCACGACCAGGAGATGATGATTGGTCGCACCAAAGAGGCGAACGAAGAGATCGACGGCGATGACCGTCCGGTGACCTCTCACCTGACCCGCGTTGACCTCAAAGAAGAGGGCAAAGGGCTGAAGATTGTCCGCCAGAGCCTGCCGTATGGCACCGCAAGCGGCACCCACGGTCTTTACTTCTGCGCGTACTGCGCACGCCTGTATAACATCGAGCAGCAGTTGATGAGCATGTTCGGCGACACTGACGGCAAGCGCGACGCGATGCTGCGCTTCACCAAACCGGTAACCGGCGGCTACTACTTCGCGCCGTCCGTTGAGCGTCTGCTGGCGCTTTAACGCCCCTCACCCGAACCCTCTCCCCGCAGGGGAGAGGGGGATTGCAGCCTTATTCCCTTTTCTGCTTCTAAATCACCAAACGGTATATAAAACCGTTACTCCTTTCGACCTCGTTATAAATATTATGACTATAAGATAGTCATCACATTTATAAGGGTGCGCAATGGCCGTTACTGTACTGAAAAAAGGAACTCTGGCGCTGGCAGGTTTATTGCTGGTGGCCCAGGCGCAGGCGACTGAGCTGCTGAACAGTTCGTATGACGTCTCCCGCGAGCTGTTTGCCGCCCTTAACCCACCGTTTGAACAGCAGTGGGCGAAAGACAATAACGGCGATAAGCTGACCATCAAACAGTCCCATGCCGGTTCTTCCAAACAGGCGCTGGCGATATTGCAGGGACTGAAGGCGGATGTCGTGACCTACAACCAGGTCACTGACGTGCAGATCCTGCACGACAAGGGCAAACTTATCCCTGCTGACTGGCAGAGCCGTCTGCCGAATAACAGCTCGCCGTTCTATTCCACCATGGGCTTCCTGGTGCGTAAAGGTAACCCGAAAAATATCCACGACTGGAGCGACCTGGTGCGTTCTGACGTGAAGCTGATTTTCCCGAACCCAAAAACCTCCGGTAACGCGCGTTACACCTATTTGGCGGCGTGGGGTGCGGCGGACAAGGCCGACAGTAACGATAAAGCCAAAACCGAGCAGTTCATGACCCAGTTCCTGAAAAACGTTGAAGTGTTTGATACCGGCGGCCGCGGGGCAACCACCACCTTCGCAGAACGTGGGCTGGGCGATGTGCTGATCAGCTTTGAGTCGGAAGTGAACAACATCCGCAAACAGTATGAAGCGCAGGGCTTTGAGGTGGTTATCCCGAAAACCAACATTCTGGCCGAATTCCCGGTGGCGTGGGTGGATAAAAACGTGAAGGCAAACGGTACTGAGAAAGCGGCAAAAGCCTATCTCAACTATCTGTACAGCCCGCAGGCGCAGACCATCATTACCGATTACTACTACCGCGTGAATAACCCGGACGTGATGAACAAACTGAAGGATAAATTCCCGCAGACCGCACTGTTCCGCGTGGAAGATCATTTCGGCTCCTGGCCTGAGGTGATGAAAACGCACTTTGCCAGCGGCGGTGAGTTAGACAAGTTGCTGGCGGCGGGGCGTAAGTAATGTTTGCAGTCTCGACCAAACGCGTGCTGCCGGGCTTTACCTTAAGTCTGGGGACCAGCCTGCTGTTCGTCTGCCTGATCCTGTTGTTGCCGCTCAGCGCACTGGTGATGCAACTTGCGCAGATGAGCTGGGCGCAATACTGGGACGTGGTCACCAACCCGCAGGTGGTGGCCGCCTATAAAGTGACGCTGCTGTCGGCGTTTGTCGCCTCCATTTTTAACGGTGTGTTCGGCCTGCTGATGGCGTGGATCTTAACCCGCTATCGTTTCCCTGGCCGCACGCTGCTTGACGCACTGATGGATCTGCCGTTTGCGCTGCCGACGGCTGTTGCGGGCTTAACCCTTGCGTCGCTCTTCTCCGTGAACGGACTGTACGGTGAGTGGCTGGCAAAGCTTGATATCAAAGTCACCTATACCTGGCTTGGTATCGCGGTGGCGATGGCCTTTACCAGCATCCCGTTTGTGGTGCGTACCGTGCAGCCGGTGCTGGAAGAGTTGGGTCCGGAATATGAAGAAGCGGCGGAAACGCTGGGGGCCTCGCGCTGGCAGAGTTTCCGCAAGGTCGTGTTGCCGGAACTCTCCCCGGCGCTGATGGCGGGCGTTGCGCTGTCGTTTACCCGCAGCCTCGGTGAATTCGGCGCGGTGATTTTTATCGCCGGGAACATTGCCTGGAAGACGGAGGTCACCTCGCTGATGATCTTCATCCGTCTTCAGGAGTTTGATTATCCGGCGGCGAGCGCCATTGCTTCGGTGATCCTCGCAGCCTCACTGCTGCTGCTGTACTCAATTAACACTCTGCAAAGTCGCTTTGGTCGACGTGTGGTAGGTCACTGATGGCGGAAGTTACGCAATTGAAGCGATACGATGCTCCCCGTATCAACTGGGGTAAATGGTTTCTGATTGGTGTGGGCGTGCTGGTGTCCGCCCTCATTCTCGTCGTGCCGACGGTGTATATCTTCGTTCAGGCGTTCAGCAAGGGGCTGATGCCCGCGCTGGAGAACCTGGCGAATCCGGACATGCTCCATGCCATCTGGCTGACCGTACTGATTGCCCTGATCACCGTGCCGGTGAACCTGGTGTTCGGGACGCTACTGGCGTGGCTGGTGACGCGTTTTAACTTCCCGGGACGTCAGCTGCTGCTGACCCTGCTGGATATTCCGTTTGCCGTGTCGCCGGTGGTGGCGGGTCTGGTGTACCTGCTCTTTTACGGCTCTAACGGCCCGCTGGGCGGCTGGCTGGATGAGCATAACCTGCAGGTCATGTTCGCCTGGCCGGGTATGGTGCTGGTGACCATCTTCGTGACGTGTCCGTTTGTGGTGCGCGAACTGGTGCCGGTGATGTTAAGCCAGGGGAGCAACGAAGACGAAGCGGCGGTGCTGCTGGGCGCGTCAGGCTGGCAGATGTTCCGTCGCGTGACGCTGCCAAATATCCGCTGGGCGCTGCTTTACGGCGTGGTGCTGACCAACGCCCGAGCGATTGGTGAGTTTGGTGCCGTTTCCGTCGTCTCTGGCTCCATCCGCGGTGAAACCCTGTCGCTGCCGTTACAGATTGAATTACTGGAACAGGACTACAATACCGTCGGTTCCTTTACTGCCGCAGCGTTACTGACGCTGATGGCTATTTTGACCCTGTTTTTGAAGAGTGTGGTGCAGTGGCGTTTAGAGAATCAGGAAAAACGTCAGCATCAGGAGGGAAATCATGAGCATTGAGATTGCCAATATTAAGAAGTCTTTTGGTCGCACCCAGGTGCTGAATGATATCTCGCTGGATATCCCTTCCGGACAAATGGTGGCGCTGCTGGGGCCGTCTGGCTCGGGTAAAACCACGCTGCTGCGAATTATCGCCGGGCTTGAGCATCAGACCAGCGGGCACATTCGCTTTCACGGCACCGATGTGAGCCGCCTGCATGCCCGCGATCGTAAAGTGGGTTTTGTGTTCCAGCACTATGCGCTGTTCCGCCACATGACCGTGTTTGACAACATTGCGTTTGGCCTGACCGTGCTGCCGCGTCGCGAACGCCCGGATGCCGCCACCATCAAAGCGAAAGTGACTAAGCTGCTGGAGATGGTGCAGCTGGCACATCTGGCGGATCGTTTCCCGGCGCAGCTGTCTGGCGGACAGAAACAGCGTGTCGCGCTGGCACGTGCGCTGGCCGTTGAGCCGCAAATTCTGCTGCTGGACGAACCGTTCGGCGCGCTGGATGCGCAGGTGCGTAAAGAACTTCGCCGCTGGCTGCGTCAGCTGCATGAAGAGCTGAAGTTTACCAGCGTCTTTGTGACCCACGATCAGGAAGAGGCGATGGAAGTGGCGGACCGCGTGGTGGTCATGAGCCAGGGCAACATCGAGCAGGTTGACGAGCCGGAGCAGCTCTGGCGTGAACCGGCGACCCGTTTCGTGCTGGAATTTATGGGTGAAGTGAATCGTCTGCAGGGCACCATTCGCGGTGGACAGTTCCACGTCGGCGCGCACCGCTGGCCGCTGGGCTATACCTCCGCGCATCAGGGGCCGGTCGATCTGTTCCTGCGTCCGTGGGAAGTGGACGTGAGCCGCCGCACCAGCCTGGATTCACCGCTGCCAGTGCAGGTACTGGAAGCTAGCCCTAAAGGGCACTACACCCAATTGGTGGTACAGCCGCTAGGCTGGTATACCGAGCCGCTGACCGTCGTCATGCGTGATGATGTGCCGCCGCACCGGGGCGAGCGTCTGTTTGTCGGCCTGCAGCATGCCCGTATTTATCACGGGAAGGAGCGCATCGAGACGCGCGAGGATATTGCTCTGGCGGAGTCAGCCTGATAGGTTATTAGGATGTTTATCGCCCGGTGGCGCTGCGCTTACCGGGCCTACAGTTATCACTGCGTCTTGTAGGCCGGGATCGCTGCGCGCCCCCGGCTTTTTTATTGAGTAAAAATCGTGACTACACTCGAACACACCATCGGCAACACTCCTCTGGTCAAGCTTCAGCGCATGGGGCCAGACAACGGCAGTGAAATCTGGGTCAAACTTGAGGGCAATAATCCGGCAGGCTCGGTGAAAGACCGTGCGGCGCTGTCGATGATTGTTCAGGCTGAAAAACGCGGTGAGATAAAGCCCGGCGACGTGTTGATTGAGGCCACCAGCGGCAATACCGGGATTGCACTGGCAATGATTGCGGCATTGAAAGGCTACCGCATGAAGCTGCTGATGCCGGACAACATGAGCCAGGAGCGCCGCGCCGCAATGCGCGCCTACGGGGCCGAGCTAATTTTGGTCACTAAAGAGCAGGGGATGGAAGGCGCACGCGATTTAGCCTTAGAAATGGCGGAGCGCGGCGAAGGTAAGCTGCTCGATCAGTTCAACAACCCGGATAACCCCTACGCGCATTACACCACTACCGGCCCGGAAATCTGGCAGCAAACCAACGGACGTATTACCCATTTTGTCTCAAGCATGGGCACCACCGGCACCATCACCGGCGTGTCGCGTTTTCTGCGCGAGCAGGAAAAAGCCGTCACTATCGTTGGCCTGCAGCCGGAAGAGGGGAGCAGCATTCCGGGGATTCGCCGCTGGCCAGCAGAATACATGCCGGGCATTTTTAATGCGCAGCTGGTGGATCAGGTGCTGGATATTCACCAGCGCGAGGCGGAGAATACCATGCGTGAGCTGGCCGTGCGTGAAGGCATCTTCTGCGGGGTCAGCTCGGGTGGCGCGGTAGCGGGGGCGTTGCGCGTTGCGCAGGCGAATCCAGGCGCCGTTGTGGTCGCGATTATCTGCGACCGCGGCGATCGCTATCTGTCTACCGGCGTCTTTGGTGAAGAGAGTTATTCGCAGGGGGCGGGAATTTAAGCGTCATGGAGATGATTTTATTCCGGGATAACACCCGGGCGCAGCAAACCGATATTGTCGCAGTGCAGTCGCAGGTGGTTTATGGCAGCGTGGGGAACAGCATTGCGGTTCCGAATATTCGTACCCACAGGCTGAACGTCACCGCCGTGCCGACGGTATTGTTCAGCAATACGCCGCACTATGACACTTTCTACGGCGGCGTGATCCCCGATGAGTGGTTCAGCGGCTACCTGAAGGCGCTGGAAGAACGCGAGATCCTGCGCGAGCTTAAAGCGGTTACCACCGGTTATATGGGCAGCGCCAGCCAGATCGCCCTGTTGGCTCAGTGGCTGAAGGCGGTCAAAGCGCACCATCCTGACCTGCTGGTACTGGTCGACCCGGTTATTGGCGACATTGACAGTGGAATGTACGTGAAGCCGGATATTCCGCAAGCGTATCGGGAGCACCTGTTGCCGCTGGCGCAGGGTATTACGCCAAACGTCTATGAACTGGAAGTATTAAGCGGAAAACCGTGCCGCACGCCGGAAAGCGCCGTCGCGGCAGCGCAGGGGCTGCTTTCCGATTCCCTGAAATGGGTGGCGATTACCAGCGCGCCGGTCGCTGACGACCCGCACAACATCCACGTGGTGCTGGTGACGAAAGAGGGCGTTACCGTTAGCGCGCATCCGCGCGTAGAAACCGATCTGAAAGGGACGGGCGATCTGTTCTGTTCCGAGCTGGTCAGTGGTATCGTTGAGGGGAAAACCGTTGCCGATGCTATCCGCATGGCGGGGGATCGGGTGACTGACGTGATGTTGTACACCCAGTCGAAAGGGTACGACGAGCTTATCCTTCCCGCATAAACAAAAATGGCGCCCGAAGGCGCCATTTTTCTGTACGGCAAGAATTACTTCTTGATGCGGATAACCGGGGTTTCACCCACGGTGACGCTGCCAGACAGTTTGATCAGTTCTTTGATTTCGTCCATGTTGGAGATAACAACCGGCGTCAGGGTAGACTTGGCTTTTTCTTCCAGCAGTGGCAGATCGAATTCAATTACCGGGTCGCCAACTTTCACACGCTGGCCTTCTTCCGCGATACGTTTGAAGCCTTCGCCTTTCAGTTCAACGGTGTCGATACCGAAGTGAACGAACAGTTCGATACCGCTATCAGATTCGATAGAGAACGCATGGTTGGTTTCAAAAATTTTACCGATGGTGCCGTCAACTGGAGCAACCATTTTGTTGCCAGTTGGTTTGATAGCAATGCCATCACCAACGATTTTCTCAGCAAACACTACATCCGGCACGTCTTCGATGTTGACGATCTCGCCGGAGAGCGGAGCAACAATCTCAATAGTTCCGGAGTCTTTCTTATCATCAGAAACCAGAGATTTCAGTTTATCGAACAAACCCATGATCTTCTCCTAAGCAGTAATTTGGGCCGCATCTCGTGGATTAGCAGATTGTTTTTTCTTCAATGAACTTGTTAACCAGCGTCATTAACTCGTCCGTTGTCGGTTGAGCAAGAGCCTGCTCTGCTAACACCTTCGCATCTTCGAAGTTCGTGTTACGGATAATCTTCTTAATGCGCGGGATGGAAATGGCGCTCATAGAGAATTCGTCCAGACCCATACCCAGCAACAGAAGTGTAGCACGTTCGTCGCCTGCAAGCTCACCACACATGCCAGTCCATTTACCTTCTGCATGAGAAGCATCAATAACTTGCTTGATCAAGTTCAGTACGGACGGTGACATTGGCTGGTAGAGATGTGAAATCATATCATTACCACGGTCAACTGCCAGGGTGTACTGCGTTAAATCATTGGTGCCGATACTAAAGAAATCAACTTCTTTGGCTAAATGACGCGCAATGGTCGCGGCTGCTGGGGTTTCCACCATCACGCCGATCTCGATTGACTCGTCAAACGCTTTACCTTCGTCGCGCAGTTCCTGTTTGTAGATTTCGATCTCTTTCTTCAGTGCACGCACTTCTTCAACAGAGATGATCATCGGGAACATGATGCGCAGTTTACCGAAAGCAGAGGCACGCAGAATTGCGCGCACCTGGTCACGCAGGATCTCTTTGCGATCCATGGCGATACGCACTGCACGCCAGCCCAGGAACGGGTTCTCTTCTTTCGGGAAGTTCATGTATGGCAGCTCTTTGTCGCCACCGATGTCCATAGTACGGACAATAACCGCCTGAGAGCCACACGCTTCCGCTACGGCTTTATATGCAGCAAACTGCTCTTCTTCAGTAGGCAGCGCGTCACGATCCATGAACAGGAATTCTGTACGATAGAGACCCACACCTTCCGCACCGTTGCGCTCAGCGCCTTCAACGTCACGTACGGTACCGATGTTTGCGCACACTTCAACCTGATGGCCGTCCAGGGTGATGGCTGGCAGGTCTTTCAGCTTAGCGAGTTCCGCTTTTTCAGTCGCAACTTGCTCCTGAACCGCGCGCAGTTTTTCGATCTCTTCGTTTGTTGGATTGACGTAAACCAGATTGTTTACGGCATCCAGAATCAGATAGTCGCCGTTTTTCACCTGAGAGGTGACGCTACCGGTACCCACGATGGCAGGCAGTTCCAGAGAACGGGCCATAATAGAGGTGTGGGAGGTACGGCCACCCGCGTCGGTAATGAAACCGAGGACCTTTTTCAGGTTCAACTGTGCGGTTTCGGACGGGGTGAGGTCAGCGGCAACCAGGATCACTTCATCCTGAATCGCGCTCAGGTCGATGATGGCCAGACCCAGGATGTTGCGCAGCAGGCGCTTACCGATGTCACGTACGTCAGCCGCACGTTCTTTCAGGTATTCATCATCCAGTTCTTCCAGGGCAGTTGCCTGACCTTCGATAACTTCATGCGCAGCCGCGTCGGCCGTCATGCCTTTATCTTTAATCAGGGCTATGATTTCCTGCTCCAGCTCCTCATCTTCGAGCAGCATGATATGCCCTTCGAAGATGGCTTCTTTTTCTTCACCGAAAGTTTCGCCAGCTTTAGTTTTGATTGCTTCCAGTTGCGCAGATGCCTTGGCACGACCGCTCAGAAAACGTTCAACTTCCTGATCAACCTTGTCGGCAGAAATTTTTTTCCGGTCGATGACGATCTCGTCTTCTTTCAGCAGCAGTGCTTTGCCGAAAGCGATACCCGGGGATGCTAAAATGCCTGAAATCATAACCCTACCTTACTTGTGACTGATATTTAAAAGAACCCGGAAACTTACTCGAGCTCAGCCATCAGTTTTACCAGATGCTCAACTGCTTTCTGCTCGTCTTCACCTTCCGCAGAAATGGTGACTACGGTGCCCTGAGTCAGGCCCAGAGTCTGCAGTTTGAACAGGCTTTTTGCGCTGGCGCTTTTGCCGTTGGAAGTCACAGTGATTTCAGAAGTGAAGCCTTTCGCTTCTTTAACAAACTGAGCAGCAGGGCGGGTGTGCAGACCGTTCGGAGCGGTAATGGTAACTTCTTGCTGGAACATT
Source organism: Enterobacter cloacae complex sp. IR5458 (assembly GCF_049238025.1). Taxonomy (NCBI): domain Bacteria; kingdom Pseudomonadati; phylum Pseudomonadota; class Gammaproteobacteria; order Enterobacterales; family Enterobacteriaceae; genus Enterobacter; species Enterobacter cloacae complex sp. IR5458. Next base: position 47,295 of record NZ_JBMKIF010000026.1, on the reverse strand, counting down.
GTATTTCCCCAACTTATAGGTTTAGTGTTGTGGAACTAAAGTCTAGCCTGGCGACTGAACTTTAGCCTGTATTGTTAGCGCTGACGTTTCGATCGTCATTAAACATTATGCAGCGAAAGCAAGACTTGAACCAAATCATAAAATCGATTCAGCAAGGCTATTTCGTTCACTGATTAATTTCACGCATCAAAATAATTGCTGGTTTAAATACCAGACCCAACGGGGTGAAGCAATGCCAGGAGGGGCAAAAGTTTGAAGCAGGCCACAAAAAAGCACCTGAAAAGGTGCTTTTTTACGCGTTATTAACATGCTGGCATTACTGTTGCAGCTCTTTTTCAGTGAACAGATCGGCAAACAGTGCGGTGCTCAAGTAACGCTCACCCGAGGAAGGAAGGATAACCACAATATTCTTATTGGTAAAGGCTTCATCTTCCTGAAGTTTGAGCGCTGCCGCAACAGCAGCACCGGAAGAGATACCGGCGAGAATGCCTTCTTCATCCATCAGACGACGCGCGGTAGAGATGGCTTCTTCGTTAGTGATGGTGACCACTTTATCGATCAGCTTCAGGTCCAGGTTGCCCGGAATGAAGCCCGCGCCAATACCCTGGATTTTATGCGGACCCGGCTTGAGTTCTTCGCCCGCCAGTGCCTGGGTGATAACCGGTGAGTCGGTGGGTTCAACCGCAACGGTGATCAGATCTTTTTTACCTTTTGTGCCTTTTATATAGCGTGACACGCCGGTCAGGGTGCCGCCGGTACCAACGCCGGAGATAAACACGTCAACCTGACCGTCAGTATCTTCCCAGATTTCCGGTCCGGTGGTCTTCTCGTGAATTTCCGGGTTAGCCGGGTTGCTGAACTGCTGCAGCAGCAGATATTTTGCCGGATCGCTGGCGACAATCTCTTCCGCTTTCTGAATGGCACCTTTCATGCCCTTCGCACCTTCGGTAAGTACGAGGTTCGCGCCGAGTGCTTTGAGCAGTTTGCGGCGTTCGATACTCATGGTTTCCGGCATGGTCAGCGTCAGTTTGTAGCCACGCGCGGCAGCGACATAGGCCAGAGCGATACCGGTGTTACCGCTGGTCGGTTCAACCAGTTCAACGCCAGGCTTCAGCACGCCACGTTTTTCAGCATCCCAAATCATGTTTGCACCGATACGGCATTTTACGCTGAAGCTCGGGTTACGAGATTCGACCTTCGCCAGAATGCGTCCATTACCGATACGGTTCAGTCGAACCAGGGGCGTATGACCGATAGTCAGCGAGTTGTCTTCATAAATCTTACTCATGGCCTGTCCTTAACTGTATGAAATTGGGATACCGCCCCAGCATACCTGCTAAGCAGGGAGGGGGAAGTAAGGAATTCGCATATCTATATACTGCAAGGAAATAATGGGGATCAGTATGGAATAAGGGGCGGCATAAGCCACCCCTGCTTTACACATTTTTGCATTATTTCCATAACGCGTGCTTAGCACGGTAGCAGTCCACCCACATTGCCGTCGCGCCGCACACAGCAACCGGCATGATGAACAGGTTCAGGAAGGGAATCATCGTGAACAGGCTGGTTAGCGCGCCGAACTGCATATTGGCGACCTTCTGGGTACGCAGGGCGTTGCGCATCGCTTTAAACGGTACCTTGTGGTTATCGAACGGATAATCACAATACTGGATGGCGAGCATCCAGGCGCTGAACAGGAACCACAGCACCGGCGCCACGGTCTGGCCAATGCCGGGCACAAAATAGAGGATAAGCAGCACTACCGCGCGGGGGAGGTACCAGGCAAATTTCTGCCACTCGCGCTTCATGATGCGGGGGATATCTTTCATGATCCCGAGCACGCCCGTGTCCGGCGGCGTAGCGCCGGTAAGCCGCGCCTCCAGCTGTTCTGCCAGCAGGCCGTTAAACGGTGCGGCTATCCAGTTAGCGATGGTTGAGAAGAAATAGCCGAACACCAGCAGCACGGAGATAACCGCCACCGGCCAGAGCAGATAGTTCAGCCACTGTAGCCAGTCGGGCACATAGCTCATTAACGCAGGGATCCAGCTCTCGAGCTTTGTAAAAAGCCACCAGAACGCGCCGCCCATCAGAAGAATGTTGATCAACAGCGGAAGGATGACGAAGCGTCGGATACCCGGCAGTGAAACCAGTTTCCAGCCCTGAGAAAAATACCAGACGCCGCTGCGTGGGGGAGAAGACGATGTTGAAACCATAACCAGGCTGTACTCCTTTTTTCACAACCAGTGGAATTGCCGCCTATATTATCCACTTGTAGGCTAATGACCAGTTCGGAAATGTTCGAAAAACCAGCAAAAAGCACGATTTCCTTCATCTTTATGCTGTGAATGCTCTGCACACACTTGCACTTGACGTAAACGGCAAATACTCTTAGTGAGTAAATGTTTGCCGTGGTGGCAAGGTGTTAGAACAACAGAGAATATAATGATGCAGGATTTGCGTCTGATATTAATCATTGTTGGCGCGATCGCCATAATCGCTTTACTGGTACATGGTTTCTGGACCAGCCGTAAAGAGCGTTCTTCGATGTTCCGCGATCGCCCACTGAAGCGCATGAAGTCCAGTCGTGATGACGATGACATTGAAGATGACATCGACGGTCGCGACGATGACGGCGTGGGTGAAGTTCGTGTTCATCGGGTCAATACTGCGCCCGGCGCGGCTCATGGGGAGCATGAAGCCCCCCGTCCTGCGCAGCACCAGTATCAACCGCCGTACGCCTCTGCTCAGCCGCGCCAGCAGGCGCCGCAGCCGGTAGAAGAGCCTGTGCGCCAGCCGCCGCAACAGCCTGTCCATCAGCAGCCTGCTGCGCCACAGCCGGTTCAACCGCAGCCCGTGCAGCAGCCTGTGCAACAACAGCCCGCGCAGCCGGTACAACAGCCGCAGCAGCCTGTTCATGTGCAGCCAGCGCCGCAGCCTGCTCCAGCACAGCATGTTGAGCCAGAACCAGTAGCAGAGCCAGAACCGGTTGTTGAAAAACCGCAGCGTAAAGAAGCGGTGATCATCATGAACGTGGCCGCGCATCACGGTAGCCATCTCAACGGTGATGTGCTGCTTAACAGTATTCAACAGGCAGGCTTCAAGTTTGGCGACATGAATATTTTCCATCGCCACCTGAGCCCTGACGGTAGCGGCCCGGCGCTGTTCAGCCTGGCCAATATGGTCAACCCGGGTACTTTTGATCCGGAAATGACCGGTGATTTCGTGACCCCAGGTGTCACCATCTTTATGCAGGTGCCCTCTTACGGTGATGAACTGCAAAACTTTAAGCTGATGTTGCAATCCGCTCAGCACATCGCTGACGAAGTAGGCGGTGTGGTGCTCGACGATCAGCGTCGAATGATGACCCCGCAGAAACTGCGCGAGTATCAGGACCGCATCCGCGAAGTTAAGGAAGCCAACGCGTAATCATCGCGTTTACGTCAACTCCTCCTCAACCCCCGCATGTCGGGGGTTTTTTCTCATTGATGGTGCGATATGGACTCAATCGAACAACAACTCACTGACCTGCGAACCACGCTTCGCCATCATGAATATCTCTATCATGTTATGGACGCGCCGGAGGTGCCGGATGCGGAGTATGACCGCCTGATGCGCGAGCTGCGCGAACTGGAGGCGCAGCACCCGGAACTCATTACGCCGGATTCTCCCACCCAGCGCGTCGGTGCCGAGCCGCTGGGAGCGTTCAGCCAGGTACGCCATGAAGTACCGATGCTGTCGCTGGATAACGTCTTTGATGAAGAGAGCTTCCTCGCGTTTAACAAGCGCGTGCAGGACCGTCTGAAAAGCAGCGACGCTCTCACCTGGTGCTGCGAGCTGAAGCTTGATGGCCTGGCGGTCAGTCTTCTCTACGAAAACGGCGTGCTGGTGCGTGCCGCGACGCGTGGCGACGGCACGACGGGTGAAGACATCACCACCAACGTGCGTACCATCCGCGCAATTCCGCTGAAGCTGCAGGGGGACAATATTCCTGCGCGTCTGGAAGTGCGCGGCGAAGTGTTCCTGCCGCAGGCGGGCTTCGAGAAAATCAACGAAGAAGCGCGTCGCACCGGCGGGAAAGTATTTGCTAACCCGCGTAATGCGGCGGCAGGCTCTTTGCGCCAGCTTGACCCGCGTATCACCGCGAAGCGACCGCTCACTTTCTTCTGCTACGGCGTGGGGATCCTGGAGGGAGGTGAGCTGCCGGATACGCACCTCGGGCGCCTGATGCAGTTTAAGGCGTGGGGCCTGCCGGTGAGTAACCGCGTGCAGCTCTGTGACTCGCCAGAGGCGGTACTCGCGTTCTACCACAAGGTGGAAGCGGACCGTCCGACGCTCGGTTTTGATATTGATGGCGTAGTCATTAAGGTGAACTCTCTGGCGCTTCAGGAGCAGCTGGGGTTTGTGGCGCGTGCGCCGCGCTGGGCGGTGGCGTTTAAGTTTCCTGCTCAGGAGCAGATGACCTTCGTTCGCGACGTGGAGTTCCAGGTCGGCCGTACGGGCGCCATTACCCCGGTCGCCCGTCTTGAGCCTGTGCAGGTCGCGGGCGTGCTGGTGAGTAACGCCACGCTGCATAACGCCGATGAGATTGAACGTCTGGGCCTGCGGATTGGTGACAAAGTGGTGATTCGTCGCGCGGGCGATGTTATTCCGCAGGTGGTAAACGTCGTTGAGTCTGAACGCCCTGATGATACGCGTGAAGTGGTCTTCCCGACCCATTGCCCGGTGTGTGGCTCTGACGTGGAGCGTGTTGAAGGTGAGGCGGTAGCGCGCTGTACGGGCGGCCTGATCTGTGGCGCGCAGCGTAAAGAGTCACTGAAGCACTTCGTCTCCCGTCGCGCCATGGACGTCGACGGCATGGGCGATAAGATTATCGATCAGCTGGTTGAAAAAGAGTATGTGCATACGCCAGCGGATCTCTTCAAACTGACGGCGGGCAAGCTGACCGGTCTGGATCGCATGGGGCCGAAGTCGGCGCAGAACGTGGTTAACGCTCTGGAAGCCGCAAAAGAGACCACCTTCGCCCGTTTCCTTTACGCGCTGGGCATCCGTGAAGTGGGGGAAGCAACGGCAGCAGGTCTGGCGGCGTACTTTGGCACGCTGGAGGCGCTGGAAAAGGCAAGCATCGACGAGCTGCAGAAAGTGCCGGATGTCGGCATTGTAGTCGCCACGCACGTCTTTAACTTCTTTGCGGAAGAGAGCAACCGCGAAGTCATTGGCAAACTGCTGGCAGAGGGCATCAAATGGCCCGCGCCGATGGTGGTTAATGCCGAAGAGATCGACAGTCCGTTCGCCGGTAAAACGGTGGTGCTGACCGGCAGCCTGAGCCAGCTTTCACGCGACGATGCGAAAGCGCGTCTGGTGGCGCTGGGCGCAAAAGTGGCGGGCAGCGTGTCGAAGAAAACCGACCTGGTGATTGCCGGGGAAGCAGCGGGTTCGAAGCTGGCGAAAGCCCAGGAACTCGGCATTGAGGTTATCGACGAAGCGGAAATGATGCGTCTGTTAGGAGAGTAACGTGGAAAAAGAGCAGCTCGTTGCGATCGCCAATACGGAGATGCCGTTCGGTAAATATAAGGGCCGCAGGCTGATCGATTTGCCGGAGGAGTATCTGCTGTGGTTTGCCCGTAAGGATGAGTTCCCGGCCGGGCGACTGGGCGAGCTGATGGCTATCACGCTACTGATCAAAACCGAGGGGCTGACCCAGCTGGTTCAGCCCCTGAAACGTCCTTAAGCCTTCGCGGCGCGGGTCTCTTCCTGCGCCAGTTTTTCCGTCTGACGTTTATAGCGACGCGCCAGCACGGCGCAGACCATCAGCTGGATCTGATGAAAAATCATCAGCGGCAATACCATCATCCCAATTACCGAGGTCGGGAACAGAATGTTGGCCATCGGGATACCGTTCGCCAGGCTCTTCTTCGAACCGCAGAAAACAATCGTAATTTCATCTGCTTTGTTGAAGCCGCATTTACGTGCCACAAAGACGTTTACGGCAATGACAATCGCCAGCAGGACAATGCTGACCACCACGATAAACAGCAGTGAGCCTGCGCCCACCTTGTGCCAGATCCCGTTCACGACCGCTTCGCTGAAGGCGGAGTAAACCACCAGCAAAATTGAGGTCTGGTCGGTTTTGGAGATCCACTTTTTATGCTTCGTCACAAACGCACCTGTCCACGGGCGCGAGAGATGGCCCAGGACAAACGGCAGCAGCAGTTGCAGACAGATCCTGCCCACCTGCTCAAGGTTACCTTCCGCGCCATGCATGTTCATCAGCAGGCCCACCAGCAGCGGGGAGACGAAAATCCCTAACAGGCTGGATGCCGATGCGGAGCAGACCGCGGCCGCAACGTTGCCACCCGCGAGGGAGGTAAACGCAATGGCCGACTGCACGGTGGCTGGCAGAATACAGAGATACAAAAAACCGGTGTAGAGTGCCGGGTCGACGTTAACCGGCGCCCACCACGCAAACAGCACTCCGAGGATGGGGAACAGAATAAAGGTGCTGCACATCACCCAGAGGTGCAGTCGCCAGTGGCCACCACCCGCGATAATCGCTTCGCGGGAGAGTTTTGCGCCGTGCATAAAGAACAGCAGCGCGATAGCGGCCGTCGTCAGCCCCTCAAAAAACGGGACGAAACCACCGCGGGCCGGGAAAAACGAGGCCAGTAAAACGGTGACCACCAGAGTAAGCGTAAACGGATCAACAATACGAAATAGTTTCATAATGACTCCTGAAAACAGATGTCGCTATTGTGCTTTTTTCCATTTGAGAAATAAAATTGATTTATTGCATTCATTCATGAATTAAACAGATGAATTACTCCTTACGCCAGCTTCGTATTTTTGTCACCGTCGCCCATGCCCGTAGCTTCAGCCGGGCAGGAGAGATGATTGGCCTCAGCCAGTCAGCCGTCAGCCACAGCGTGAAAGAGCTGGAAAATCAGACCGGCGTGCGGTTGCTTGACCGTACCACACGCGAAGTGGTGCTGACCGAAGCAGGGCAGCAGCTGGCCCAGCGCCTCGAACGTCTGCTGGATGAACTGAACAGCACGCTCAGAGACGTGGGAAGGCTGGGGCAGCAGCTTTCGGGTACCGTGCGGGTCGCAGCCAGCCAGACAATATCGGCACACCTTATCCCGCAGTGTATCGCGGAGGGAAACCACCGCTATCCGGACATTGATTTTGTGTTGCATGACCGGCCGCAGCAGTGGGTGCTGGAAAGCATCCGTCAGGGAGATGTGGATTTTGGTATTGTGATCGACCCCGGCCAGGTGAGCGACCTGGCGTGCGAAAGCGTGCTTTCTGAGCCTTTTTTACTGCTCTGCCGGGATGACGATCCGCTGGCAACCTTGCCGGCGGTCAACTGGCAGTCCCTGCAGGGCGCGAACCTGGTTTTGCAGGATTATGCCTCCGGCAGCCGTCCGCTGATCGATTCCGCGCTGGTTAATCAGGGCGTAAAGGCCACCATCGTGCAGGAAATTGGGCATCCGGCCACGCTGTTTCCCATGGTGGAAGCCGGAATTGGGATCAGCGTGTTGCCCGCTCTGGCACTCCCCCTGCCGCAGGGGAGCCGACTGGCCGTGAAGCGTTTAACGCCTGTTGTCGAGCGAAAACTGATGTTAGTCCGGCGCAAAAATCGTTCCCTCTCGGGGGCGGCGCAGGCTATATGGGAAGTGGTGCGTATCCAGGCACAGCGATTAACCGAGGCCCGCATACGCGACCCACTGTTTAACGCATCCGACGATTAAATATAGATATCGATCTGATGATCGTCTGTCGGGCTATTCACCCCTTCCACTTTACCCGGCGCTTGCTCCTGTTTCTTTTGCTCCTCTTCAGCCTGCTGGTGCTGCAGCGCGGCGAGCTGCGCCTGTAGCACGGTGATTTGGGTCTGAATGAGCTCCTGCTGCTTTTTCTTTTCATCTGCACTGCCGGAACTGTCCGCCAGCTCTTTTAACTGCTGAGTCAGCTGTTGGATTTTGTCGAGAATACGGCTGATTTGCGCAGCAATATCGTTCCCGCCGGAAGCCCCACTCCCGCCGCCGCTGGTTTGAATGGGTGGGGCTGAAGCCTGAATGGTCGTCATACTTTTTCCTCGCGTTATAAAACAGAGGTATCGGCACTGACGGGATTAGCTTGAGCAAAACAGCCATATCTGGCAGGGCGTTACATTGATACAAAAACAGTATTGATGGTGTCGGGAAAGTGTATTGGAGGTCACCCGCAGGCTCCGGATATAAGACTAGGGTCATGCGATCCATGCTATCGCGATCTTCATTCTCAAGGAGCCTCTATGACCCTCTCAAATAACCCGTGGTACTGCGCCGATATTATCCGTGCGGCTAAGCCTGACTTCACGCCTCGCGTGGCGTTTATTCTCGGCTCTGGCCTTGGCGCGCTCGCCGACCAGATTGATGATGCCGTTTCCCTGAGCTATGAAAAACTGCCGGGCTTCCCGGTGAGCACCGTCCACGGCCACGCAGGCGAGCTGGTGCTGGGGCATCTTGCCGGGGTGCCTGTTGCCTGTATGAAAGGGCGAGGGCACTTCTATGAGGGGCGCGGGATGACCATCATGACCGATGCGATCCGCACGTTCAAACTGCTGGGATGTGAGTTGCTGTTTAGCACCAATGCGGCAGGCTCATTGCGCCCGGAAGTTCTGCCGGGGAGCCTGGTTGCCCTGAGCGACCATATCAATACCATGCCTGGCACGCCGATGGTGGGGCTGAACGATGAGCGCTTTGGCGACCGTTTCTTCTCCCTGGCCAATGCTTACGACGCGGATTACCGTGCGATGCTGCAAACCGTGGCGGCGAAAGAGGGTTTCCCGCTGCATGAAGGGGTATTTGTCTCTTATCCGGGCCCGAACTTCGAGACGGCGGCAGAGATCCGCATGATGCAAATTATCGGCGGCGATGTGGTCGGCATGTCCGTGGTGCCGGAAGTGATTTCCGCACGCCACTGTGGCCTGAAGGTTGTAGCCGTTTCTGCAATTACCAACCTCGCCGAAGGTTTGGGCGAGGTAAAGCTGTCGCATGAGCAGACGCTCGCGGCGGCTGAGCTCTCACGCCAGAACTTCATCAATCTTATCTGCGGTTTTCTCCGCCATATTGCCTGAGTAAAACAATAAAGTGGCCCGTCAGGGCCACACTGCTATAAGGAATGGGCTATGAACATCACGACTCGCTTAAAGATGATGTCCTTTATGCAATATTTTATCTGGGGGAGTTGGCTGGTTACCCTCGGTGCTTACATGATCAACACCCTACACTTTACCGGCTCCGACGTGGGCATGGTCTACAGCTCCAAAGGCCTTGCCGCGATCGTTATGCCTTCGCTGGTGGGAATCATTGCCGACAAATGGCTACGGGCAGACCGCGCCTACGTCATTTGCCACCTCGTCTGTGCCGCCGCACTCTGTTACGCCGCGCAGGTGAATGAGCCCGGCCTGATGTTCTGGGTCATGCTGGTCAATGCGATGGCCTTTATGCCCACCATTGCGCTGTCGAATACGATCTCCTATTCCTGTCTTGAGCAGGCGGGTCTGGAGACGGTAAGCCATTTTCCGCGCGTGCGGGTGTATGGCACCGTGGGCTTTATTGCGGCAATGTGGGCCATAAGCCTGATGGGGGCGGAGCTAAGCAACGTGCAGCTTTATATTGCAGCTGGCGCGTCTCTGCTGCTGGCGCTCTATTCTTTGACGTTGCCGGCCATTCCCGTGGCAAAGCAGAAAACGTCCCAGTCTCTGGCCAGCAAGCTGGGCCTTAATGCCTTTGTTCTTTTTAAACAGCCTCGCATGGCGGTGTTCTTTTTGTTCGCGATGCTGCTGGGTGCTGTGCTGCAGATCACCAATACCTTCGGTAGCCCCTTCCTGCATGATTTTGCCCGTAATCCGGCGTATGCAGATAGCTTTATCGTCAGGTACCCGTCCATTTTGCTCTCCGTTTCGCAAATGTCAGAGGTGTTCTTCATTCTGACCATTCCGTACTTCCTCGGACGGTTTGGTATTAAAGCCGTGATGCTGATGAGCATGGTGGCCTGGATGCTCCGGTTTGGTCTGTTTGCCTTTGGCGACCCCTCCGCAACGGGCTTTGTGCTGCTCATGCTTTCCATGATTGTCTATGGCTGTGCATTCGACTTCTTCAATATTTCCGGCTCAGTGTTTGTCGAACAGGAGGTCAGCACCGATATTCGCGCCAGCGCACAGGGGCTGTTTATGACGACGGTTAACGGTATTGGGGCTTATTTCGGATCGGTATTGAGCGGTATGGCAGTTGATTATTTCTCGGTGGATGGGGTGAAAGACTGGCAGACGATCTGGCTGGTGTTTGCAGCCTATGCCCTGGTACTGGCCGTAGTGTTTTATTTCAGCTTTAACTACCACCACGCCAGTAAAAACAGCGAGATGCGCACAGTTGCGCACTAAATTTCCCCTCTCTGCGGTGAAAGGCTTTAAGGTAGGCGCTTAAGTGTTATCGCCAGGATATGTTTTGATGGAACGCGTCTATCGAACCGACCTCAAGCTGCTGCGCTATTTTCTGGCCGTGGCGGAGGAACTGCATTTTGGACGGGCTGCGGCCCGTCTCAATATGTCCCAGCCGCCATTAAGCCTGCACATTAAAGAGCTGGAAAGCCAGCTGGGCACGTTACTGTTTATTCGCCACTCGCGAAGCGTCGCGTTGACGCATGCGGGTAAAGTGCTGATGGAAGAGTCTCGTCGGCTGCTTGCCAGCGCAAATCAGGCTCTGGCGCGCGTCGAACAAATTGGCCGGGGTGAGGCAGGGCGTATTGAGCTGGGTATTGTCGGTACCGCCATGTGGAGTGAGGTGCGCACGGTTATGCGCACTTTTTTGAAAGAACATCCGAATGTTGATGTCGTTTTTCGCGAAAAGTCGCCGGTCATGCAGATGGCGCTGCTTGAGCGTCAGGAGCTGGATATTGGGATCTGGCGAATGGCAACGGAACCCACCGCGGGGTTTACCAGCGTGCGGTTGCGCGAGGCGGCGTTTCTTGTGGCGATGCCGGAAGATCACCGGCTGGTTAGGGAACCCTCCGTTGCGCTTGCTGATTTACAGGACGAGTATTTCGTCACGATGCCGTCAGCACATTCTGACTGGGCATTTTTACATCGCGTCTGCCAGCAGGCCGGTTTTTCACCGATGATTGTACGCGAAGCCGTAGAGCCACAAACGGTACTGGCGATGATAAGCATGGGGATGGGGATTACGCTCGCTGCCGACAGTTACGCGCAAATGCAGTGGCCGGGCGTGGTGTTTCGCCCGCTGAAAGAGCGTATTCCGGCAGATTTGTATGTCGTGTATAACGAGAAACAGGTGACGCCGGCGGTGAAGACGTTGATTGAGACGTTGACGGCAGGAAAGTAGACAAACTGCAGATGCGCAGATAGCAAAAAAGCGCCTTTAGGGCGCTTTTTTACATTGGTGGGTCGTGCAGGATGACTCGCTTCGCTCGCCCTTCGGGCCGTCGCCGTAAACGACTCCGGTGCCTCACTGCGTTCGGCCCGAACCTGCTGCAGGTTCGAATCATCCATATCGCAGATAGCAAAAAAGCGCCTTTAGGGCGCTTTTTTACATTGGTGGGTCGTGCAGGATTCGAACCTGCGACCAATTGATTAAAAGTCAACTGCTCTACCAACTGAGCTAACGACCCGAAATGGTGGGCGATGACGGGCTCGAACCGCCGACCCCCTCCGTGTAAAGGAGATGCTCTACCAACTGAGCTAATCGCCCATTTCGGAACTACTGCGATAAGATGAGAATGGTGGGCGATGACGGGCTCGAACCGCCGACCCCCTCCGTGTAAAGGAGATGCTCTACCAACTGAGCTAATCGCCCATTTCGGAACTACTGCGATAAGATGAGAATGGTGGGCGATGACGGGCTCGAACCGCCGACCCCCTCCGTGTAAAGGAGATGCTCTACCAACTGAGCTAATCGCCCAATCTCAAAACTTATCTATACTGCGAGTCTACCGAAGTAGATGGTGGGTGATGACGGACTCGAACCGCCGACCCCCTCCGTGTAAAGGAGATGCTCTACCAACTGAGCTAATCACCCCCGCTGTGTGGAGTCGCATTATAGGGAGAGTTGAAAATGAGTCAACGCATTTTCTAAAGTTTTTATTCGTTCGTCGTAAAATTAAACAAAACGATCGCAAAACGGGCGGTGGCGCATGATTTCTAAACAAAAACAGCAAACTCGCTCATGATAAAGGGATGAACATTGAGGAATCCCCCCACAGTGATAGAATATTGCCCATTGTTTTTTCCCCGGGATTTGCCGATTGCCGGCATCTTTATAACGTAAGGCCATTTCATGAAAATCAAAACTCGCTTCGCGCCGAGCCCGACAGGCTATCTGCACGTCGGTGGTGCTCGTACTGCTCTCTATTCCTGGCTTTTTGCACGCCACAACAAAGGTGAGTTCGTGCTGCGTATTGAAGACACCGATCTTGAGCGCTCCACGCCGGAAGCAATTGAAGCCATTATGGATGGGATGAACTGGCTGAACCTGGAGTGGGATGAAGGCCCGTATTTCCAGACCAAACGTTTTGACCGCTATAACGCAGTTATTGATGAGATGCTGGTCGCGGGCACGGCGTATAAATGCTACTGCTCCAAAGAGCGTCTTGATGCGCTGCGTGAAGAGCAGATGGCAAACGGTGAAAAGCCGCGTTATGACGGCCGCTGCCGCCATGACCATAGCGAGCATGCTGCTGATGAACCGTGCGTGGTGCGTTTTGCTAACCCGCAGGATGGCTCGGTGATCTTTGACGACCAGATCCGTGGCCCGATCGAATTCAGCAACCAGGAGCTGGACGATCTGATCATCCGCCGCACCGATGGTTCCCCAACCTATAACTTCTGCGTTGTGGTTGACGACTGGGATATGGAAATTACCCACGTTGTCCGTGGTGAAGACCATATCAACAACACGCCGCGCCAGATCAACATTCTGAAAGCGCTGAACGCCCCTGTGCCTGTCTATGCACACGTTTCCATGATCAACGGCGATGACGGGAAAAAACTGTCTAAACGTCACGGCGCGGTCAGCGTTATGCAGTATCGCAATGACGGTTATTTGCCGGAAGCGCTGCTGAACTATCTGGTGCGTCTGGGCTGGGCCCACGGCGACCAGGAGATCTTCAGCCGCGAAGAGATGATCGAACTCTTTTCTCTGAGCTCAGTGAGCAAATCAGCGAGCGCATTTAATACCGATAAGCTGCAGTGGCTGAACCATCATTACATCAATACCATGCCGCCAGAATACGTGGCGACTTACCTTCAGTGGCACATTGAGCAGGCAAATATTGATACCCGTACAGGCCCTGAACTGGCGGACCTGGTGAAACTGCTCGGCGAGCGCTGCAAAACGCTGAAAGAAATGGCTGAAAGCTGCCGCTACTTCTATGAAGAGTTTGATGAGTTTGACGCGGATGCGGCGAAGAAACACCTCCGCCCGGTTGCGCGTCAGCCGCTGGAATTGGTGCGAGACAAGCTGACTGCGATCGCTGACTGGACCGCAGAGAACGTGCATCACGCTATTCAGGCGACGGCGGACGAGCTGGAAGTTGGTATGGGTAAAGTCGGTATGCCGCTGCGTGTTGCGGTGACCGGTGCGGGCCAGTCCCCGGCACTGGATGTGACCGTGCATGCAATTGGTAAATCACGCAGCGTGGCGCGTATTAACAAAGCGCTGGACTTTATTGCGGCACGTGAAAACCAGCAGTAATCACATTTTAGTCTGGCAGAACGGCAGGGGGACCTGCCGTTTTTTTATGCCGTATATTCAGCCAGATTCAGACGGGTAAGAAAGCCGCGTAACCCTTCGCGCTTCAGGAATGCATCCAGACGTTCCTGTTCAGACGGCGTCAGGTTTTCCAGCGTCGCAATGATATCCGGTCGCAGAGTAGAGGAGGGGACAATGTATGGCGCTGTTGTCTCTGCCAGGTGGTATACTGCCTGACGGTTTCGGATAGCCGGGAGGCGCATGATATGTTCCTTCACGCGCGCATCGACGTGTATGAGCCTCGCCCGACCGCCTTTCACACCATTGAGACCTTCGGTCTCCCATCCCTGCTGGCGTATCCAGCGATTCACCGTTTGCCTGGCAACGCCTAAACTCTCCGCCAGCTCTTCCGTGGTCATTTTGCTACGTAATCTTTTCATATTAATTCTGGTCGCGAATTCCTAGACGTTGTAACAAACCGGTAATCCCTTCCCGCAGTAACAGTGATGTCATCTGCTTCTGCTCTTCTGGCGTCATTTCATTTGCCAGCGTCAGGAGGAGGGTATGAAGCGAACGCTCATTGCTGACGCCGTCAGGCATTGCGGATGTCTCCGTTGCCCGTCGCGCGCTGCGGATAAAGTCACGCACCTTTTCATTCACATGTACCAGGCGTGCTTTGCCCCCCTGGACGCCTGGTTTTGGTGACGTTATCCAACCCTCTTTGCGTACCCATTTATTGATGGTCTGTCGGCTATAGCCGGTGAGCAGGGCTAACTCTTCCGGCGTCATTCGTTCCTTGATCATACAATTTCCTGAATATTCGTGGGGTTAATTAACGGCTCATTTTATAGCACCGTTTAACGTGAAAACGTGACAGGCTTAACTCATGACTGCGAGCAGGCTCGCAAAGTGATTCATTTGCATGAATTTTCGGCGATTGAATCACGGTCAATGAATTTGCCGTTGACACTCCGCGGCGGAATTCATATTATGCCGCCCGTCAACATGACAGCTTTACGATGGGGCTATAGCTCAGCTGGGAGAGCGCTTGCATGGCATGCAAGAGGTCAGCGGTTCGATCCCGCTTAGCTCCACCAAACTCTGAACCCAACAGAGTGCGGTCAGTAAAGTCACATGTGGGGCTATAGCTCAGCTGGGAGAGCGCTTGCATGGCATGCAAGAGGTCAGCGGTTCGATCCCGCTTAGCTCCACCAAAATTTTAAACCCTCGTCAAAAGACGAGGGTTTTTTTTATCTGTTTGTAACGTTCACCACCGCATTTTGTTATCAAAAAGAAGGTATTCCTGTACCTGACCTCAATCGAAATCAATAAACCTGTCCATAAATAGACTTCAACTTGATTCGCACAATTAATAAACCTATTATCCATCCGGTCAATGATATGAACGGATAATAATCGCATCAGCTTAATGAATAGAAAAACGTACAATAATGTAAAGATATTTATAATTGCCCTGGCGATATGCCTGATTGCGGTTCCTTTCTCCCGTTATCTCTCCCCGCGCGCGATTGTGAATGGTCACGACGTTTATTTAGCGTGGTTACCCCTGAGCGTTATGCTGGCGGTAATTCTGTTATTTGGTCGTCGGGCAATTCTTCCCATTCTGTTAGGTTTTACTGTCACTAATTTATTCTATATTAATTTAGCACCGCTACAATATTCAGTATTGCTGTTTTGTCAGACCTTTGCGTTGTTCGCGGCGTGCGGCCTGTTGCGCCTCATGCTGGGCAGGCGCTGGCGCTACTGCATTCCTAACAAGCACATTGGATTACGGATATTCTGGCTCGGTTTTATTGTGCCACTCGGCATTAAAATGTCGATGTATTTAGCGGGCTATTTGTTTGATTTCCCGGTAACTATCTCCACCTTCTTCGGTGAAGGGACGGTAATTTATAACGTCGTGGATATTCAAAGTCTGATAGGCGCGGCGCTGATTTTTACCATGATGTTCTATTACCCGTTAAGAATGATTATTAATCCTCGTTATGCCATCACCTTCTGGCGACGAAGCGTGAAGCCCATTTTTTTCCATAAGAATTCATTGTTTATATTTGTCTGGCTCATGCTTCTAGGCTTCATTCTCGCTGTTTTATGTGGCCCTTTTGAATCCCCTGTTATTGCGGGCTATTTAATGCCGCTGATTTTTATTCTCTTTACCTTAGCGATAAGTCGCCTGACCTATGCACTTATCTCTCTGCTTTGGGCTGCTTCAGCGCTTCTGCTGTTGACCTACAACTATAACTTCCTGAATGGTGTGGAGTCGGGCCATTCACTCTCCTTTATCCTGTCCGTGCTGATCTCGTTTGCCATCTGCTTGCTTTACATGTCGCGGATTTACCAGCGTAGCGAGTGGCTGAAGCGGGGATGGCAGGGCAGAGCGCTGACCGATCCGCTGACCGGTTTGCCCAATATCCGTGCGCTGGAGGAGTATCTTGAGATTCACCAGGATGCCAAAGTGTGCATTCTGCGCATGGATAACCTGGAATTTTTGAGCCGCCATTACGGGATCCTGATGCGGGTCCACTGCAAACGCACGATCGCCTCGTCGCTGCAGCCCCTTCTGCAAAAGGACGAGATGCTCTTCCAGTTGCCCGGAAGCGAGCTGGTGGTGGTCTTGCTGGGGCCGGAAATTGCTGAGCGTCTCCAGCATATGGTTGATCGGTTGAACAGCCGGAAAATTTTCTGGAACAACACCGGGCTGGATATTGAGTTTGGTGCCTCCTGGGGGATGGTCGAAAACGGTGAAAAATTGCATCACACGCTGGGGCAACTAAGCTGGCTGGCTGAGCAATCTTGTGCAGGACAGAACGTACTTGCGCTGACGAATAGCCTGGAGGCTGCATCAGGACAAACAACAGAGCGCGTCCTGATGTTAGCGCGGATTAAGCATGCCCTGGAGGCGGGTCAGTTCCATTTATACGCGCAACCGATCCAGAAGGCAGACGGTAGCGGTTACTACGAAATTCTGACGCGTATGGAGAGCGAGGGCGAAATCATCACCCCTGATCGCTTTATTCCGCTGATTGCCCAGTTCAACCTTAGCCACCGGTTTGATATGTGCGTTATGGAAAAATTACTGCTGTGGCTGCGCGATCATCCAGCGACGCAGCCTGGGGCCCGTTTCTCCGTCAATCTGATGCCGCTCACGCTGATGCAAAAAGAGGTGGCGACCGAGATTTGTGCGCTGTTTGAACGATACGGCGTTGCCCCTCAAACCGTGGTCATTGAGATCACCGAAGAGCAGGCTTTCTCCAATTCAGGTTGCAGCATCAATAATATTCAGCAACTGCGGGATTGTGGATTCCGGATTGCTATTGATGATTTTGGTACAGGCTACGCTAACTACGAGCGTCTCAGACGTCTGCAGGCGGATATCATCAAAATTGACGGCTGCTTTGTTAAAGACATTTGTACTGATGACATGGATGCGATGATCGTCCAGTCGATGTGTAATCTGGCGAAGACGAAATCGCTATGTGTGGTGGCGGAGTATGTCGAAACACCCGCACAACGGGAGATGTTGCTTCGCTTCGGCGTGGATTACCTGCAGGGCTACCTGATAGGTAAACCCAAACCGCTGGAAGAAATTCGGGCATAAAAAAACCGGGAGCTTGCTCCCGGTTTTTTGTTTTGCAGTAAACGTTACAGGACCAGCGCTGCGATGGACGCGGACAGAACGCTCACCAGAGTGGAGCCATACACCAGTTTCAGGCCAAAGCGTGAAACCACGTTACCCTGTTCTTCGTTCAGGCCTTTAATCGCCCCGGCGATAATACCGATGGATGAGAAGTTCGCGAAGGAGACCAGGAACACGGACAGGATGCCTTCCGCGCGCGGAGAAAGCGTGCTGGCAATTTTCTGCAGATCCATCATCGCAACGAATTCGTTAGAAACCAGTTTGGTTGCCATGATACTGCCCACCTGCAGCGCTTCGTGAGCCGGAACACCCATCACCCAGGCAACAGGATAGAAGATGTAGCCCAGAATACCCTGGAAGGAGATACCCAGCACCGCGGCGAACAGGGCGTTCAGCGCAGAGATCAGCGCAATGAAGCCGATCAGCATGGCGGCAACGATAACCGCCACTTTGAAACCGGCCAGAATGTACTCGCCCAGCATTTCGAAGAAGCTCTGGCCTTCGTGCAGGTTGGACATCTGGATGTTCTCTTCGCTGGCGTCAACGCGGTATGGGTTGATCAGCGACAGCACGATAAAGGTGCTGAACATGTTCAGAACCAGCGCAGCGACAACATATTTTGGCTCCAGCATGGTCATATACGCGCCCACGATAGACATGGAAACGGTAGACATTGCGGTTGCCGCCATGGTGTACATGCGGTTACGCGACATTTTGCCGAGAATATCTTTATACGCGATGAAGTTCTCAGACTGACCGAGGATCAGGGAACTGACGGCGTTGAAAGACTCCAGCTTGCCCATGCCGTTGACTTTGGATAACAGGAAACCAATTCCACGAATCACGAACGGCAGAACACGGATGTGCTGCAGAATACCGATGAGCGCGGAGATGAAGACGATGGGGCACAGCACCTTCAGGAAGAAGAACGCCAGACCTTCGTCGTTCATTTTACCGAAGACAAAGTTGGTCCCTTCGTTGGCGAATCCGAGCAGTTTTTCGAACATTTCGGAGAAGCCTTTTACGAAGCCGAGACCTACGTTGGAGTTCAGGAAGAACCACGCAAGTAAAACTTCAATGACCAGCAGCTGGACAACATAACGAATACGAATTTTTTTGCGGTCTGTGCTGACCAGCAATGCGAGTGCAGTAACGACAACAAGTGCCAGGACAAAATGAAGGACGCGGTCCATATTTGCTCCAAATATGAGGCAGGTTTAATTTTCGTGCACATTCTATGCAACAAGCGAAAAGAAAACGAGATCAAGGACACACTATAGTTACATCCTGTGACGAGTCTCAAAAATAGTGATCCACAATACATTTTCGTTATGTTAGGTAAATGAGTGAAAAGTTAAGTTTGTGTGCTACGCTTCACAAATGACTGCGCATTTTCACATTCTGTGATGTCGCACCACCTGCCCATCTATCGTTCTTAGCTATCAGAGAAATCATGTTTAACCACTTAAATGATCTTGATAATCATTCTCATTTTGATAGCATTAAACATAGCAAAGGCTATATTTCCAGAGGCAGATAATGACTAACAGTCGCGTAGAGGGTAGCAGTGGCAGAGCGGCGCGCAAGCTGCGGTTCGCATTAATGGGACCTGCGTTCATTGCTGCCATTGGCTATATCGATCCGGGTAATTTTGCGACCAATATTCAGGCCGGGGCCAGCTTCGGCTATAAGTTGCTGTGGGTGGTCGTCTGGGCGAACCTGATGGCGATGCTGATTCAAATGCTCTCAGCAAAACTGGGGATTGCTACGGGCAAAAACCTGGCAGAACAAATCCGCGACCACTACCCACGTCCGGCCGTCTGGCTCTACTGGGTGCAGGCTGAAATCATCGCCATGGCAACCGATCTCGCTGAATTTATCGGTGCGGCGATCGGCTTTAAGCTGATTCTGGGCGTATCGCTATTGCAAGGGGCGGTCCTGACCGGGATTGCCACTTTCCTGATCCTGATGTTACAGCGTCGGGGGCAAAAGCCGCTTGAAAAGGTGATTGGTGGGCTGCTGCTGTTTGTCGCGGCGGCCTATATTGTCGAGCTGATATTCTCCCAGCCAAACCTGGTACAGCTTGGTAAAGGCATGGTGATCCCCAGCCTGCCAACGTCGGAAGCCGTCTTCCTGGCTGCCGGGGTGCTTGGGGCGACCATTATGCCACACGTCATTTATCTGCACTCTTCGCTGACCCAGCATCTTCACGGTGGGACGCGTAAAGAACGTTATTCGGCAACCAAATGGGATGTGGCGATTGCCATGACCATCGCGGGTTTTGTGAACCTGGCGATGATGGCCACCGCAGCCGCCGCTTTTCACTTTAACGGTCATACCGGTATTGCCGATCTCGACCAGGCGTATCTCACGCTGGAGCCGTTACTGAGCCATGCTGCTGCCACGATTTTTGGTTTGAGCCTGGTGGCTGCCGGTCTCTCTTCCACGGTGGTGGGCACGCTGGCGGGGCAAGTGGTGATGCAGGGATTTGTGCGTTTCCATATTCCCCTGTGGGTTCGTCGTTCCGTCACCATGCTGCCATCGTTTGTTGTGATTCTGATGGGGCTTGATCCCACGCGAATTCTGGTGATGAGTCAGGTGCTGCTGAGTTTTGGTATCGCACTGGCGCTGGTTCCTCTGCTGATTTTTACCAGCAATCCAGCCCTGATGGGCGATCTGGTTAACTCGACGCTGGTGAAACGGACAGGATGGGCAATTGTAGTAGTGGTTGTGGCGCTAAATTTATGGCTGTTGATTGGCACAGCGCTGGGGTTATAAAATAGAAAGGAGCCGAAAGGCTCCTTTTTTACATTTTACATTAATGACGACCGTGGCCGTGACCACCGTGTCCTTTTGGGCCGTGACCCCAGCCACCGCGGCGGTCGTCACGATCGTTCCAGCCCTCGCGGTAGCCGCGTTCATAGGCGTTGTTTTTGTACCAGCCGCGATGCAGGCCATTATCGTGCCTGCGCCAGCGGTCACCGCGCCATTCATAATGACGGTTCCAGTAGTCACGGTCGCGCCAGTAGCCACCGTCCCAGTATCTGCCGTAGTCGTCACGATCGCCAATTTGTAATTTTACTGATGGCAACAGGGTGATTTCGCCAGCAGTGGCGATGAGCGGGGCGGAAGCCAGTAATACCGCTGCAAGAATCAGTGACCTGAACATACTCTTTCTCCTTCACGATCGGGGCCTTTGTGGGGCCTGTTAACGCAATATTACGAGTTGGTAAAGCCTCGTTTCATCGCCTCAACTCCGAATTCCAGGTTCAGAGCACTTTTTGCTAAAAGTGGTTTTATTTTGAGCTACTCAGTATTTCTTCAATAAGGTTCAGCTCTTCCGCGGAGAAATGGCGGTTTTCCAGCATGCCAACGGCGTCATCAATTTGAGCCGCTTGACTTGCCCCAATCAGCACCGACGTCACGTCGTCATGGCGCAACACCCAGGCCAGCGCCATCTGCGATAGCTTCTGGCCGCGGTCTTCCGCCAGGGCATTGAGCTTACGCACTTTCTCCAGCTTCTCTTCGGTGATCTGATCCGGGTTGAGGAACTGACTGCCACTTGCCGCACGGGAGTCTGCGGGAATACCGTTCAGATATCGGTTGGTGAGCTGTCCTCCCGCCAGCGGCGAGAAGGGAATACAGCCGACGCCTTTTTCCTGTAGCACGGCCAGTAAACCCCCTTCCGGTCCTCGTTCAAACATGGAGTATTTCGGCTGGTGGATCAGGCAGGGCGTGCCAAGGTCATTCAGGATATCAATCGCTTTTCGCGCCAGCTCTGCAGGATAGTTGGATAACCCGACATACAGCGCTTTTCCCTGGCGCACCAGATGGTCAAGCGCTTTCATGGTTTCAATCAGCGGGGTTTCCGGGTCAGGACGGTGATGATAGAAGATATCGACATACTCCAGCCCCATGCGTTTCAGGCTTTGATCCAGGCTTGCAAGCAGATATTTACGCGATCCCCAGTCGCCGTAGGGGCCCTCCCACATGGTATATCCCGCTTTCGTCGAGATAATCAGCTCGTCGCGCCAGGGCAGAAAATCCTCCTGCAAAATACGCCCAAAATTACGCTCGGCCGACCCCGGTGGAGGACCATAGTTATTGGCAAGGTCGAAATGCGTAATACCCAGGTCGAAGGCGCGCTGTAAAAGTTGACGGCTGTTTTCGAGACGCGTGGCGTCCCCAAAGTTATGCCACAGACCCAGCGATATGACGGGCAACCTGAGCCCGCTTTGACCGCAGCGACGATACTGCATTGTCTGGTAACGATTTTTATCCGGCTGATAACCCATTTTATGACCTCGTGCGCAGATGAGAAAAATCAGTGTATGCGTTTACATTAACGTGAAAAAAAGCAGCATAGCGCAGCCTTTTTTGTAAAGCATTCTTTCCATACCCTTCTTACCGCTGATTCTGGACAGCCATCACGCTTCTCTAATACTCAAAGTGAGGTCAACATTAGAAGGATACCTGTTCATGCGTACCCCATACTGCGTCGCCGATTACCTGCTGGACCGTCTTACTGATTGTGGAGCCGATCATCTGTTTGGCGTGCCGGGCGACTATAACCTGCAGTTTCTCGACCATGTAATAGACAGCCCCGACATCTGTTGGGTGGGCTGTGCCAACGAATTAAACGCATCATATGCTGCTGACGGATATGCCCGCTGTAAGGGCTTCGCCGCGCTGCTCACAACATTTGGTGTCGGCGAGTTAAGTGCCATGAATGGCATCGCGGGAAGCTATGCCGAGCACGTTCCGGTATTGCATATTGTCGGGGCGCCGGGGACGGCGTCACAGCAACGAGGGGAACTGCTGCACCATACGCTGGGTGATGGGGAGTTCCGCCATTTTTATCATATGAGCGAGCCGATTACCGTCGCGCAGGCGATCCTGACCGAACAAAACGCCTGCTATGAAATCGACCGGGTTCTGACCACCATGCTCCGGGAGCGTCGTCCCGGCTATTTGATGTTACCTGCCGACGTGGCAAAAAAAGCCGCCACGCCTCCTGTAAACGCTCTCACACTTCACCATGCCCATGCCGACAGTGCCTGCCTTAAAGCGTTTCGGGATGCTGCGGAAAATAAACTGGCAACCAGCAAGCGCACCGCGCTGTTAGCTGATTTCCTTGTTCTGCGCCATGGACACAAGCATGCGCTACAGAAGTGGGTGAAGGACGTGCCGATGGCGCACGCCACGATGCTAATGGGTAAAGGGATATTCGACGAACGTCATGCCGGTTTTTACGGCACATACAGCGGCTCGGCAAGCGCAGGCCCGGTAAAAGAGGCGATTGAAGGGGCGGATACGGTACTGTGCATCGGCACCCGTTTTACCGATACCCTCACCGCCGGTTTCACCCATCAGCTAACCCCGGCCCAAACGATAGAAGTTCAGCCTCACGCTGCCCGCGTCGGTGACGTATGGTTTACCGGCATTCCGATGCTTCAGGCAATCGAAACGCTGGTGGAACTGTGCAAACAGCATGTGCATGATAAACCTGCGCCAGCTTCCCATCGCGCAATGAGCTTCCCTCAGCCGGAGGGCGCGCTGACCCAGGAGAATTTCTGGAAAACGTTGCAAACGTTTATTCGCCCAGGAGACATCATCCTTGCCGATCAGGGAACTTCGGCCTTCGGCGCCATTGACCTGCGCCTTCCGGCTGACGTGAATTTTATCGTCCAGCCGCTGTGGGGGTCGATCGGCTACACGCTGGCCGCAGCGTTTGGCGCACAAACGGCTTGCCCGAACCGGCGTGTGATAGTGCTGACGGGGGATGGCGCGGCGCAGCTGACTATTCAGGAGCTCGGGTCGATGTTGCGTGATAAACAACGTCCGATCATTCTGGTGCTGAACAACGAAGGGTACACGGTCGAAAGGGCCATCCATGGACCAGAGCAACGGTATAATGATATTGCGCTCTGGAACTGGACGCACCTTCCTCAGGCGCTGAGTCTCGCGCCTCAGGCCGAGTGCTGGCAGGTGAGTGAGGCGGGCGAGCTGGTGGATGTGCTGGAAAAAGTGGCGCACCACGAGCGGCTTTCGCTGATCGAGGTCATGCTGCCGAAATCCGACATACCGCCGCTGCTGAGCGCGCTCACCAAAGCGCTGGAAGCGCGCAACAGCGCCTGATTACTTATCGTTTCGCCAGGCCATCATCATCGGTTTGCCCGCCAGCAGGAGCCAGGCGGGCAACATCACGATGCAGAGCAGCGGGAACAGCGTCGAATCCGGCACCACAACCGCCGCCATAAACAGGCTCAGCCATGCGTCACGCGTCACCACCAGAACCAGACCCAGAATCGAGCAGGAGACGGTAATTGCCGCCGGAACCGCATCCACATGTTCGTGCAACATCAGCCCCAGCGCCACGCCGACAAAGACTGCCGGGAAAATGCGTCCACCGCGGAAACCGCACGCAGCCGCGACGACCAGCGCCGCCAGTTTGATGACGGCAAACAGCAGATAGTCGGAAACGCTAAATACCTGACTGAAGGCCAGCTGCTGCATCTCGTCCAGGCCTTTAAACAGCGTCACCGTCCCGCCGATGGTGCCTAAAATACCGAGGATCAATCCCCCTGTGCCCAGAATCAACACCGGATGCTTGAGTTTATGCATTAGCCGGTGCAGGCGTGGCAGACACCATACCGCGACCATCCCCAGCGCGATGGCAATTGCAACGACGATGGCACCGCTGAAAATATCCGCTATTCGCATCTCTCCGTAGTGGGGCAGAGAGAGGGAGAAGTGGGGATGGAAAAACAGACTGGTTGTTAGCGCGCCCGCCGCCGCGGCCATCAGGGGAGCAAACAGTTTGTCCCAGAGCGGGACATCATTATTGCTGGTAAGCGTCTGTGAAAAAATCAGCGCGGCAGCGACGGGCGTGCCGAAAAGCGCCCCGATGGTGCCTGCGGAGGCGAGGATCGTCCAGTCCAGCGCACCCACGCGCGGTAAAATGCGTGAGCCCAGGAACACCGCCAGACCAATATTCACCGCCATAATGGGATGCTCGGGTCCGAGGCTGACGCCGCCCGCCAGGCCCACAATTAACGCGATGATCAACCCCGGCAGCGCAGAGGGCGGAACCGGGGCGCCAATCAGCGGCTCCAGCGCCGGGTCCGGTCCGGCGTGGCCGGGACTGAATCGGATCACCAGGCCTACCGCAATACCGGTTAACGTCAGCATCAAAATGATCCACGCTGAAGAATCAGCGGTGATCCCCAGTTTCGCCGGAAGCGCCGTCCATAGCAGGGCTTGCAGCACCGACGCGACTTTCATCACGACAATGAGTACCAGGCTTGACGCCACGCCAATGATGAGCGCCGGAATTGCCAGCAACAGCATGGTTCTGGCTCGCGGGTGGAGCATGATGATTTCCTTGTACAAAACGGTATAACGTTACTCTGCACAATCAGCTTTATGGCAATAGTGCAAAAGGTGCTGAAACGGTAAAGTTATTCTGTGACGAAGATCGATAATCCATGGGCATTCACCTTCCAGTCGTTGTTGTTATCACGCCTTGAATTTACAGTGTCCCAAAGATTTATTCTGACTTTAGCGGAGCAGTAGAAGAATGACAAAGTATGCTTTGGTAGGTGATGTGGGCGGCACGAACGCGCGCCTCGCATTATGCGATGTAAGTAGCGGTGAAATTTCCCGGGCGAAAACCTACTCGGGGTTGGATTATCCCAGCCTTGAGGCCGTTGTCCGCGTCTATCTGGATGAACATCAGGTGAGCGTCGAGGATGGCTGCATTGCCATTGCCTGCCCGATAACTGGCGACTGGGTCGCCATGACCAACCATACCTGGGCATTCTCTATTGCAGAGATGAAAAAGAACCTCGGTTTTGCGCATCTGGAAATCATCAATGACTTCACCGCCGTGTCTATGGCGATCCCGATGCTCAAGCCAGAGCATCTGATCCAGTTCGGCGGCGCTGAATCGGTCGAGGGAAAGCCGATTGCGGTTTACGGTGCCGGTACGGGCCTGGGCGTTTCGCATCTGGTGCATGTTGATCGGCGCTGGGTAAGCCTGCCGGGTGAGGGCGGTCATGTAGACTTTGCGCCAAACAGCGAAGAAGAGGGCATTATTCTCGAAGAGTTACGTGCTGAGATCGGTCACGTCTCTGCCGAGCGCGTCCTGTCTGGACCCGGGCTGGTGAACCTGTACCGTGCAATTGTGAAATCGGACGGACGTCTGCCGGAAAACCTGCAGCCGAAAGACGTCACCGAACGCGCGCTGGCGGACAGCTGCATCGACTGCCGTCGTGCTCTGTCGCTGTTCTGCGTCATCATGGGGCGTTTCGGCGGCAACCTGGCGCTAACGCTGGGCACCTTTGGTGGGGTCTATATTGCGGGCGGGATCGTACCGCGCTTCCTCGACTTCTTTAAAGCTTCAGGTTTCCGCGGTGGGTTTGAAGATAAAGGACGCTTCAGAAGCTACGTGCAGGATATTCCTGTTTATCTTATCGTGCATGATAACCCTGGCCTGCTGGGTTCGGGTGCCCATCTGCGTCAGGTTCTCGGGCAAATCCTCTGACACAAAGCCCTCTCCGCCGGGAGAGGGCGTTTTACAGGTGCATCAGCTGACGGAACTCTTTCACCTTGCTGCGGCTCACCGGCACCTGAAAATCCAGATCCTTGAGACGCAAAATATAGGTATTGTTAAACCACGGCTCGATCTCGCGGATCTTATTTAAATTCACGCAGAACGAACGGTGGCAGCGGAAAAAGTGGGCCGACGGCAGCTTGCCGCAGAATTCGGTAATGTTCATCGCCATGACAAACGATTCCCGCCGCGTATAGACAAACGTCATCTTCTCATGCGCTTCGGCGTAGTAGATATCATTCACTGGCGTCACGATGATGCGTTCATCCTTGACCAGATTAATGGTGTCGTTTTCCCGTACCGTCGGGCTGGCGGTGACCGGAGCGCTCTGTTGCTGCCATGCGGCCTCCAGCTTTTGCAGCATGCTGACAATCCGCGACTCCTGGTAAGGTTTCAGAATATAGTCAAACGCCTCCAGTTCGAAGGCCTCAACGGCATGCTCTTTCCAGGCGGTAACGAACACAATAAACGGCTTATGGGCAAACTGATTGATGTTTTGCGCCAGCAAGACGCCGTCCAGCGAAGGAATATTAATATCCAGAAAAATGGCGTCGACCCGGTTATGCTGCAGAAATTTCAGCACGTCCAGCCCATCGTCAAAGGTACCCACAATCTCCATCTGACTGTGGGTTTTGATGAGCCAGGTGAGCTCCTGTTGAGCCAGAATTTCATCTTCAACGATAATGACTTTCATATTACTCACCCTGAGGTAACAGTGATGCCGTCGCATGAACAGGGGAGCGTTCATTCGGGACGTAAAAAGCGATTTCAGTGCCGGGTTCAAGACGGTGAATATGCAGCCCATCGCCGTAGAGCAGCTTGACCCTGTGATGCACATTCAGCAGCCCGATTTTATTCCCCGGCATCTCATTAGACTCCACGCGCTCGATGACTTTTGGGTCAATCCCGTGGCCGGTATCGCGCACGGCGATACGCACCCGGTTGCCGCTTTCGGTGATGCTAATGGTGACCACACCTTTGCCTTTACAGGGCTGAATACCGTGAACAATGGCGTTTTCGACCAGCGGCTGGATCAGCAGGCTCGGGATCACGCAGTTGACCTCTTCATCAATATCGTAAATGACCGTCAGTTTGTCGCCGAAGCGCGCCTGCTCGATCGCGATGTAGTCTTTAATCTGATACAGCTCTTTTTTGATGTCGATCTGCTCGTCATCCTTCAACTCAATGTTGTAGCGCAGATAACGCGACAGGTTGAAAATCAGCTGGCGCGCGGTGTCCGGATTCAAACGAATTGAAGAGGAGATGGCGTTTAACGCGTTAAACAGGAAATGGGGATTGATTTTGCTCTGCAGCGCGCGCAGCTCTGCCTTATTTGCCATCTCGCGTAACTGTTCCGCCCGTGAGACCTCAAGCTGCGTGGAGATGATCTGCGACAGACCTATCGCCATCTCCTGCAGCGTTGAGGTGATCTGGTGCGCGTGACAGTAATAAATTTTCAGCGTGCCCGTCACCACGCCTTTCTCCCAAAGCGGGATCACCAGCATGGAGTGGATCTCCGGCGTTCGGTGGGCTTCATCATTGTTTTTAATAATGATTTTACCGTAGTTAATCGCTTGTCTGGTGGTCGGGCTTATCGTGTCATCATTGTCGCGGTAGTTGTGCTCGCCAACGCCGACGTAAGCCAGCACGTGGTCAATATTGGTGATAGCGACGGCATCCGCGTGAATGTCGTGGCGAATAATCTCGCAGACCTGACGCAACGACTCCGCGTTAACGTGGCGGAAAAGCGGCAGCGTTTTGTTGGCGATATCCAGCGCCAGCTTGGCCTGGCGAGCGGCACTGGCCTCTTTTTCCCCTTCCACACTCTGCACCAGCAGCACGATAAAACCGATGCACACGCTACCCAGAATCATAGGGATACCGATTTTCGAGACGATATCCAGCCCCAGCGCGGTCGTGGGAGCCCAGACGACAACCAGGATCATGGTCAGCGTTTCGCACACCATACCCGCGAGGATCCCGGCGCGCCAGCGCTGCTTTTTCGGGATTTTACGGCTGATCCAGCCGGATAGTACCCCGGCGATAATGCTGGTGATAAAGCACGGTACCGCCGTGACGCCGCCGATATCAATCAGGTAGCGATGGGTTCCGGCAATCACGCCGGTGATGACACCTACCCACGGACCAAACAAAATTCCGCCAGACATGACGGCGATAATCCGCACGTTAACCAGCGAGCCCTCTACCGGCACGCCGGACCAGGTGCTGAACAGCGCAAAGAGCGAAAAGATAGCGGTGACGGCCAGCAGCTCTTTCGGCGAGTGAGCAGATTTATGCAACAGCTCGCGAAACAGGCGAATGCGAATAAGGAAGAACAGGCAAATCAGCATTAATGCTGCGCGATCAAAAACCGCCAGCAGCATAGTGAATATTTCGTGCACGAGCAGACCTGGGAAAACGGGAAAGAACCATGATAAAAAACCTGGGGCATATTGACCAGCTATCCGTCAGGTTTATCAAATGAGGAAAAACCCTGTTTTAGAAAGGGGATTATCGAATGAGGATTGATACCTCCCGATCTTTTCCTGCTGTCGCATCGTCCGGTAACTATTTTGATATCATTGTGTTAAACAATAGATAACGGAAAGCCGATATGAGTCCCCCTCCTTCCGCTTTAAGGCGTACCCGTGTTCCGGTTTTCATGGGGTTCTCTTTTTTTTCATTTCCCTCTCGACAGCGTGATTTTTTTCAGGTTATTTTCTAAGCATGTCACATCAGTGGCAGCGTCGCTCGGACGGTCCGGGCGCTAACGTTAATCTGAGGAATCTATGGCTGAATTCAGTCCTGAACGCCGTTTTACGCGTATCGATCGTCTCCCCCCTTATGTTTTCAATATCACCGCTGAACTGAAAATGGCTGCGCGTCGGCGCGGCGAAGACATCATTGATTTCAGCATGGGCAACCCTGACGGCCCAACGCCACCGCATATCGTTGAGAAGCTCTGCACGGTTGCCCAGCGTCCGGATACGCACGGCTACTCAACCTCGCGCGGTATTCCCAGATTACGCCGCGCGATCTCGCGCTGGTATCAGGATCGTTATCAGGTTGATATCGATCCTGAAAGTGAAGCCATTGTGACCATCGGCTCGAAAGAGGGGCTGGCGCACCTGATGCTGGCCACGCTGGATCACGGTGATACGGTACTGGTTCCCAATCCGAGTTACCCAATCCATATTTACGGCGCGGTGATAGCCGGGGCGCAGGTACGTTCTGTACCGCTGGTGGAAGGCGTCGATTTCTTCAACGAACTGGAGCGCGCCATTCGCGAAAGCTATCCGAAACCCAAGATGATGATCCTGGGTTTCCCGTCCAACCCGACGGCGCAGTGTGTGGAGCTCGATTTCTTTGAGAAGGTTGTGGCCCTGGCTAAGCGTTATGACGTGCTGGTGGTACATGATTTGGCGTATGCGGATATCGTCTATGACGGCTGGAAAGCGCCTTCAATCATGCAGGTACCGGGGGCGCGTGACGTGGCGGTAGAATTCTTTACCCTGTCGAAAAGCTACAACATGGCGGGCTGGCGTATTGGTTTTATGGTGGGTAACAAAACGCTGGTGAGTGCGCTGGCGCGAATCAAGAGCTATCACGATTACGGCACCTTTACGCCGCTACAGGTTGCCGCTATTGCGGCGCTTGAAGGCGATCAGCAATGCGTTCACGACATTGCAGCCCAGTATAAACGCCGCCGCGACGTGCTGGTAAAAGGGTTAC
This sequence comes from Enterobacter cloacae complex sp. IR5458, assembly GCF_049238025.1. Taxonomy (NCBI): domain Bacteria; kingdom Pseudomonadati; phylum Pseudomonadota; class Gammaproteobacteria; order Enterobacterales; family Enterobacteriaceae; genus Enterobacter; species Enterobacter cloacae complex sp. IR5458. Next base: position 17,546 of record NZ_JBMKIF010000026.1, on the reverse strand, counting down.
ATGAAGCGGGCTGGATGGTGGAAATGCCGAAAGCGTCCATGTACGTCTGGGCGAAAATTCCGGAGCCGTATGCGGCAATGGGATCGCTTGAGTTTGCTAAAAAACTGCTGCAGGACGCGAAGGTGTGTGTTTCACCGGGCATTGGCTTTGGTGATTACGGTGACACCCATGTGCGCTTTGCTTTAATCGAAAATAGCGACCGTATTCGTCAGGCGGTGAGGGGCATCAAGAGTATGTTCCGGGCCGATGGCCTGCTCTCAACAAAGAGCGTCTCCGAACACCCCGCATCATCATGACATAAAAAGACAGGAGCCTATGGCTCCTGTCTTTTTGACTGCATGTTCTTCACTAGATCATCAGGGCAAAGGTTCCGGCCCAGACTAAAACGATCACCGAAATGCCCATAAAGAAATATTTCACGTTTCATCGCTCCGCGTATCTTGTGGTACGCATTTAAAAACAGAGTCCAACTGAGTATAGAGAACTGAAATCCGGCCAAAACGGAAATGAGAATTTTCCCGCTATGCCGCCGACTCCAGCTCAGAATTCTGTGCTTTCCTGTAGCCAGACGGCGCTAATGTACGCCTAAAAAAGAGGGGTGACAAGAGGGATTTTTTTAAATAATTTCCGACACTTACGGGTGTCGTGGAACGGCGACAGTTTGATTTCACAACGCAATAAATTCACTTTGAGCGACGCGACGAAAAACCGTTACACGGGGTTATTACAGGTGATTGAAAAGGTTAGTTTCTTATCGAAACTAACCGTCACGCGGGACTTAAATATAGAGCGAGGCTTCGCCAAGTGGGCGCGTTTTGAAACGGCGATGCATCCAGAGATATTGCTCTGGCGCGCGCATGATTTCAGTTTCGATGACCTTGTTGATAAACGCTGCGGCTTCGCATTCGTTTTCAGGATAGTTAGCCATTTCAGGAGAGATGTGCAGACGATAGCCTGATTTATCCGCTTTTCTCACCATCGTCACGGTCAGCATGGCGGCGCCTGACAACCGCGAAATCACAAAGGTACCGTTGGTTGTCGCCACGTCTTTAACGGCAAAGAAGGGGGCAAAGCTGCTGCCTTTACGTCCATAATCCTGGTCAGGGGCAAACCAGACGGCTTCACCTTTCTTCAGGGCACCGACCATTCCACGCAGATTATTACGGCTGATCATCGCTTTATTGGAACGCATGCGGCCGCGCGTCTGTACCCACTCCATTACCGGGCTATTGTGCGGTCTGTAGGTCGCCATCATTGGCTGGCAAAGACCCATCACCCGGCCACCCAACTCAAGCGACATAAAGTGAACGCCCACAACCATCACACCGCGGTTTTGCAACTGCGCGCGTTTAAGGTTGTCCAGCCCTTCGACATCAAACCACTTGCGGACGCGTTCATCCGACCAGAACCAGGCCATACCGGTTTCGAGCAGCGCCATACCGATAGATTTAAAGTTTTCAGAGATCAATTTTTCGCGCTCTTCAGCATTGTACTGAGGAAAGCAAAGCTCGATGTTTTTGCGCGCGATGGCTTCGCGACGTTTCAGGAAATAGCGAGAGGCGCTGCCCAGTTTCGACCCCAGCAAACGCAGCACAGGGTAGGGAAGTTGCACCAGCAGCCAGAGTACGCCAAGACCAAACCATGTAAACCAGTAACGCGGGTGTAAAAACGCACGTTCAAATTTGGATTGAGACAAGATAGTAAAACCTATGTGAAGCCTGTAAAGGTAGCGCAGCGTGTGCGATACGACGTGCCATTAAGACCGTTCTTCAAGGTGATGGTTTCAGGCTTTACCGAACTTTACGGCGTTGCCTGACCACTGCTGATTTGGGTGGGCGGCGTAATGTAGCACCGTTATATGTTATGTGCTATTACTCGTTTTTGATTAAAAAAGCGGCAGTCAAGGAGGTGGTTGATTTTACAGTTTTTATAGGCAGTCAGTCATGAGAACACCTTCCACCTGAGTCGGGCAGGAAGCCTCTTCGAGAGAGGATGGATTAAAAGCGCTATTTTTTTGTGGCAGATTCCGTATTCATATTTTTTTTTACCTCTTCGTTTAATAAATAAGAATTTTCTTTGTGAAAGTTCTTATTTATTATTCATCCAATGAATGGAGTGCCTGAGCCCATAATTTATTCATCTTTCCTTTTATCGAGTCTAAAGCAGTTCTCTCCTGTGTTTTTGATATAGTGCTGTGATGCAAATCAAAACAATATTGTTTTTTTAGCATCTGACTGGCTGCAACCTCTTTTACGATACAAATATTTGTTTTACAGAAAAAGAGTAGCTTCTTTTTCTGGGTTGGTCTGATAAGTTGCAATAATATCTTAGAGGAAAATTCTTAAGAATTTTCTAATTGCGGATAAATGATCTGTGTATTTGATTTGCGGTCGATCATTGTTCTAATATTGCGCATCAAGAACGATACCGTGAAGTTTGCATCGCAAAACAAAGAGGGATGATCAAATGTCTGACAGTTTTCAGAATGAAGTGCCTAAGGCACGTATTAACCTGAAGCTTGACCTGCATACTGGCGGAGCAAGCAAGAAAATGGAATTACCCTTAAAACTGCTTGTTGCTGGTGATTTCAGTAATGGTCAGGATGCTGCGCCAATATCTGAGCGTGAAAAAGTTAACATCACCAAAAATAATTTCGACAGTGTTCTTTCCGAATATTCCCCAAAAGTTAATCTGAGCGTCAAAAACACCCTGTCAGATGATGGTGGTGAGGACAATATTGAGCTGACTTTCCAGAGCATGAAAGATTTTACGCCAGAGCAGGTGGCTGCCCAGATACCACAGCTGAAGGCGATGCTGGCGATGCGCAACTTACTCCGCGATCTTAAGGCCAACCTGTTGGATAACCAGACTTTCCGAAAAGAGCTGGAAAAAATCGTTCTTGACCAGTCGCTTAGCGCTGAATTGCGCAATGAATTATCCGCACTGGCACCCAAAAAAGCTTAACCATCACGATGTTTTAACGGATTAATCAAGGAATGCTCATGTCTGTACAAAATAATATTGCTGGCGGTGAAAGCATGGTGCTGGAACGTCCTGCTGCGGGTGGGGTTTACGCCTCCCTGTTTGAGAAAATCAACTTAAGTCCCGTCTCTGAATTGAGCGCCCTGGATATCTGGCAGGACGCGCAGGCGATGTCGGATGCGACCGCTGATGAACGTCTGACGGCAGGTATGCAGGTCTTCCTGGAATGTCTGACCAAAGCCGGTGCGAAAGTCGAAAAACTGGATAAAAGCCTGATTGATCACCACATTGCTGAACTCGATTACCAGATCAGCCGTCAGCTGGACGCGGTAATGCACCATGAGGAGTTTCAGGCAGTTGAAGGTCTGTGGCGCGGAGTGAAGTCGCTGATTGATAAAACAGATTTTCGCCAGAACGTGAAAATTGAGTTGCTGAGTATGTCTAAAGAAGACCTGCGTCAGGACTTCGAAGACAGCCCGGAAATCATCCAGAGTGGCCTGTATAAACACACCTATATTGATGAATATGATACCCCAGGCGGCGAGCCAATTGCGGCACTGATTTCCGCATACGAGTTCGATGCTTCAGCGCAGGATGTCGCGCTGCTGCGCAACATCTCTAAAGTCTCCGCTGCTGCGCACATGCCGTTTATCGGCTCAGCAGGTCCAAAATTCTTCCTTAAAGAGTCCATGGAAGACGTCGCTGCGATAAAAGATATTGGTAACTATTTTGACCGCGCAGAGTACATCAAGTGGAAATCGTTCCGCGATACCGACGACGCTCGCTATATCGGCCTGGTCATGCCGCGCGTACTGGGACGTTTACCGTACGGGCCAGATACCGTTCCCGTTCGCAGCTTCAATTATGTCGAAGAGGTCAAAGGTCCGGATCACGACAAATACCTGTGGACGAATGCCTCCTTTGCCTTTGCTTCCAACATGGTGCGTAGCTTTATCAATAATGGCTGGTGCGTACAGATTCGTGGTCCGCAGGCCGGTGGTGCGGTTCAGGACCTGCCTATCCATCTTTACGATCTCGGTACCGGCAATCAGGTAAAAATCCCCAGTGAGGTCATGATCCCCGAAACCCGCGAATTTGAGTTTGCGAATCTGGGCTTCATTCCTTTGTCCTACTACAAAAACCGCGACTATGCCTGCTTCTTCTCGGCTAACTCAAGCCAGAAACCGGCGCTGTATGACACCGCAGATGCAACGGCTAACAGCCGCATCAACGCGCGTCTGCCGTATATCTTCCTGCTGTCGCGTATCGCCCATTACCTGAAGCTGATTCAGCGCGAAAACATCGGTACCACGAAGGATCGCCGTCTGCTTGAACTGGAGCTGAATACCTGGGTTCGCAGTCTGGTCACTGAAATGACCGATCCGGGCGATGAACTGCAGGCGTCTCACCCGCTGCGTGATGCGAAAGTGGTTGTCGAAGATATTGAAGACAACCCGGGCTTCTTCCGCGTGAAGCTGTACGCGATCCCTCACTTCCAGGTCGAAGGCATGGACGTCAACCTGTCACTGGTTTCCCAGATGCCGAAGGCGAAATCGTAAGGCGAGGGGTAATCAGGGATGAAAATTTACCGCCCACTTTGGGAGGATGGGGCCGCTCTGGCCCCGCAACAATTCCAGCAGCAAGCTCGCTGGGATGAAAACGTTGCCTACATGGTCGCTGGGATGGTTATTTCTCATCCCTGGGGGGTGATTGCTGCAGAGTTTGATGATGCCGCGCTTGCGCTTGCGCGTCTGAATGCTATCCGTCTGGTGGTGCGTTTCCAGGACGGCACGATTGTTGATACGGATCTGGCGGATAATCTTCCCCCGGTCTGTGATTTATCAGCCGCAAATGGCTCTGAGACAGTTGAGGTGGTAGCCGCATTGCCGCTGCTGAGCGCCAGTGGTGGTAACCTCGATAACGGACAGGACAGTGAACGCCCGCGTCGCTGGAAAGCAGAGCGTGTGGTAGTCCAGGAACTGGCCGGGCATGAAAGGGGGGAACTGGCCATTCTACGTAATGCCATCACTCTGCGTTTGTCCACTCAAGAAAATACCGCATACCTGACCTGCCCGCTCGCCCGTCTGGTGCGTAATGCTCAGGGACAATGGAGCCGGGACCCGGCTTTCATCCCACCGATGCTTTCCGTTTCTGCAAGCCCGTTGCTGATCACCGAACTGGGTGATCTGCTGGTGCGCCTGCAGGCACGACGTAAGCGTCTGATGGCCATGCGCCGTGAGAGTAACGAGCGAATGGCGGACTTTGCGGTCGCGGATGTCTCCCTGTTCTGGCTGCTCAATGCGCTAAACAGTGCAGAACCGGTGTTAACAGAACTGCTACAGACTCCGGGTCGTCACCCGGAACTGCTGTACCGCGAACTGGCACGCCTCGCCGGCAGTCTGCTGACCTTCTCACTGGAGCATGACGCTGGCGATATTCCTGCCTATCAGCACGATGCACCGGAGCGGGTATTCCCGCCGCTGCTGGCACTGCTCGATAAGCTGCTGGAAGCGAGCCTGCCGTCACGGGTGGTGAGTATCCACCTGGAGCATCAGGATCAGATCTGGAAAGGTGCCCTGCACGATGCGCGCCTGCGCGAAGGGGCAGATTTCTACCTCTCCGTACGCTCCTCCATGCCGAACCATGAGCTTCAGACGAAATTCCCGCAGCTGTGTAAAGCGGGCAGCTTTGAAGATGTTTCGGATGTGGTGAATGTGGCCCTGAGCGGGATGGTTATCAAGCCGCTGACCCATGTGCCGGCCGCTATCCCGTTACGCCTTGAGAACCAGTATTTCTCGCTGGATCTGAGTAGTGAGGCAGCGCGGGCGATGCTGGAAGCGGGAAGCTGCACCTTCTATACCCCGCGCTCACTGGGGGATGTGAAACTTGAACTCTTTGCGGTGCTGCGCACATGAATACATCAGAAATAAGTCAAATTGAGCGTATTTTCTACCCCGGCTGGCTGATGGCCAGCCAGCTGCGGGGCGGACAGGAGGTTCGTGACGGGGAAGGTCTCTATCGTCGGGCCTGCCGTCTGGTGCAGGAGGCAAAAGCGGCGCTCACGGAGGTAGGTTACAGCGACATCAGCTGTGACCATATGGTGTATGCCCTGTGTGCACTGCTTGATGAGAGCGTGATGAACCGGGGAACTACCGATGATGGTTACCTGACCTGGCGCCGTGACCCGCTTCAGGCACACTTCTTTGGTACCCTCAATGCCGGCGAAGAGTTGTGGGAACGGATCCGCAACCTGCTGAAAGAAACTGCCCCTGACGCCGCCGTCCTGACCTGCATGTACCGGACCCTGCAGCTGGGATTCGTCGGTCAGTATCGCGCCCAAGATGATGAGCGTCGGGAAGATATTGTTCGCGCGCTTGCAGGACGGGTGCCGGCCTTCTCACTGGCACAGGACGCCCCCCTCGTTGCCCGGGCATCACGCCTGCGCAGCGGCCGCCGCTGGTACTGGTTGAGCTGGGTTGTGGCCGCTGTCGTCCTGGTGGCGCTCTGGTTCTTCCTTTCATCTTCGCTTACCGACATGGTAAGCCAGACAGTCAGGCCGGGATAAGCGATGCGGGATGCGTACCGAAGTCTGTTAACTGCCATGGGTGTCGTACTGGCGCTGTGGCTCATCCTGGGATTCTGGCCACTGTCCTCGGGCAGCCGTGTGGCACTCAGTCTGCTGGTTGTGCTGGTGTCCGGGATGATGCTCTGGCGTCAGCGCCGGGCTTCTCAGGCACGGGCGACCGCTGTTCGGGAAATTGTGGATGAAAATCTGCCGCCGGAAGATTTTCAGGGTGCGGTGATCCTTGTTTGTGGCGACAACAGCCCACTGTTTGTGTCCGGCTCCCATAACCGGGAAACCCGACAGGGCTGGTATCTGTGGGTGAAGGATGCGGAGCAGTTGCCACTCCTGGCACAACACCTGACCCTGGTGCGTCCGGCTCAGGTGTCGCAAATCTCCGTCATGCTGGCGGTGGTACCTGAACAGCACACCTCCGGCGATGATTTTACCCAGCATCTTCGGGGCTGGCAGCGTGCTGTCGTCCGGTGCCGTGCGGCATTTGGCACTATCCCCCCGCTGTGGACCGTGACCTGGTTATCTCCTCCTGTGGCCTGTGCAGAGGCTGAGCCCGTCTGGTTTACCACGGTAAGCCCGCGAAGCGGTATTCAGGTGTATCAGCCCGGTCAGGGCAATGTGTCACTGGCGGATTGGCCTCTGGAAATTGGAACGGACAGGCGTCTTTCGCGTTTGAGCCATGGCCTGTGGCTGGACAGTCTGCTTGCCTGGCAAAACAGCGCGGTGAACGACCTGCTGTCGCTACGGCGGGGGGAGTTACCGGTGATGACGCCCTGCGTGCAGGGTATGTGCATAGTGCCGGTGAGTGGTATCGCGGGCAATCTCTGGCAACAACACATCACTTCCGTGACGGCGCTGCCACCGGATGCCTTTGTGAGCACCGAGCCACTGCCGCTGCCTGAACTGCTGCTGCCGGCGTTGCCGCGCCGATGTGGCGTGAGCCGCAGGATGGTGTTCTGGCGTTATGCCGGATTACTGGGCGGGATTTTTCTCGCGCTGGCGATGCTGGCGTCCTGGATGAACAACCAGCGCCTCATTCGTAACGTTGGCGATCACCTTGCGTTATATCACCAGCTGACGGGTCAGCCTGTTGCCCCGAAACTGCGTGCGCAGCAGCGCCTGCGGGCCGATGGCGCATTGCTGGACGACTGGCAACGTCGCGGGGAGCCACTGCGTTATCGCCTGGGTCTGTATCAGGGACTGCGACTGATTCCGCCCGTTGAGGCCGCAGTCAGTGACTGGGCACCTCCGCCACCGCCGCCTCCGGTCATTAAGAAAATTATTCAGGGTCCGAAAACCATTCGTCTCGACAGCATGTCGTTGTTCGACTCCGGAAAATTTGTGCTCAAAGCGGGGTCTACCAAAATGCTGGTGAATTCTCTGGTGGGCATCAAAGCGAAGCCGGGCTGGCTGATTGTCGTATCCGGCCATACCGATAACACCGGAAATCCGCAACTGAACCAGATGCTCTCGCTGAAACGTGCCGAAGCAGTGCGCAACTGGATGCGAGACACCGGCGACGTACCTGAAAGCTGTTTTGCTGTGCAGGGCTATGGCGAAAGCCGTCCTGCTGCAACCAACGACACCCCGGAAGGGCGTGCGCTCAACCGCCGTGTCGAAATCAGTCTGGTGCCGCAGGCGAACGCCTGTCAGCTACCCGGCAAACACCCGGCGCCATCGCAGGATGATGGCGCATCACAATTAAATGGAGAGTAATTCCATGGCAATTCCTGTTTATCTTTGGCTGAAAGACGATGGCGGCGCGGACATTAAAGGGTCTGTAGACGTTCAGGACCGTGAAGGCAGCATCGAAGTGGTGGCTCAGGAACACAACCTGTACATCCCGACCGATAACAATACCGGCAAGCTGACCGGGACGCGTATCCACACGCCATTCCTGTTCACCAAAGAAATCGATTCCTCCAGCCCATATCTTTATAAGGCTGTGACCACGGGTCAGACCCTGAAGTCTGCGGAATTCAAGTGGTACAAAATCAACGACGCGGGCCAGGAAGTGGAGTATTTCAACACCAAACTGGAAAACGTGAAGGTGGTGAAGGTGAATCCTGAAATGTATGACGTTAAGGATCCTTCTAAAGAGAAGCACAACCACCTTGAGCGCGTTGAACTGCGTTACGAAAAAATCACCTGGACCTACAAAGACGGCAACATCATTCATTCCGACTCCTGGAACGAACGCGCTACTGCGTAAGTCGCAAGCGGGCAGGTTTTCCTGTCCGCTTTTCTCTTTGCTGAACGTCTGCCGCTGCAGGCGCTGAGCAAAGAAAACATCACATCCCGGAAACAGACCTTATGGGCCTCGGTAACGGCCAGGGGCGGTAGCGTGTCCGAAAGGTCCACAACAGTGAGTAAAACCAACATGGAAAACCCGGCAATCCTCCTTCGACGTCTTAATCCATACTGCGCGTGGGCAATGGAAGGTGCAGCTTCGCTCTGCCAGACTCGCGCGCATGCAGAAATTCTGCCGGAGCACTGGCTGCTGAAGCTGCTGGAGCAGGGGGAAGGTGACCTGACGGTGCTGGCTCGCCGCTACGAATGGGATATGGACGGCATCTGGCAGGATTTACTGGGCTGGCTGGATAAACAGCCACGCTCGGTACGCCATCGGCCGCAGCTTTCAGAAAGCATCCAGTCTCTGATGCAGCAAGCCTGGCTGATAGCCTCACTGGCGGGTGAAGAACATATCCGCAGTGTGCATTTACTGATGGCACTGGTTGAGAAACAAAACCTGGTGCGCTGCAACGGTCTGTGGCCTTTGCTGACCCTGGGCCAGAGTCAGCTTGAGCGTCTTCGACCGTTGCTTGATGCGCAGTCAGATGAACGTCCGGAAGTGCAGCAGGAAGCGGAACTGGCGCAAAGTCATGGTGGAGAAGTCGAGTTCGTCGGGCGCCCTGTGGGTGCAGAAGTAAAAGAGGGAGAACTCAACCCTGCGTTGCAGAATGCGCTGGATAAATTCACCCTTGATGTCACTGCGAAGGCAAAAGAAGGCAAAATCGATCCGGTGTTCGGTCGTGACACCGAAATTCGTCAGATGGTGGACATTCTTTCCCGTCGACGCAAAAACAACCCGATTCTGGTTGGCGAGCCGGGCGTGGGCAAAACCGCACTGGTTGAAGGCCTGGCGCTCAGAATCGCCGAAGGCAATGTGCCGGAATCACTCAAAACCGTGGTGCTACGTACGCTTGACCTCGGCCTGCTGCAGGCGGGCGCGGGTGTGAAGGGGGAGTTTGAACAGCGTCTGAAAAACGTCATTGATGCAGTACAGCAGTCCCCGGTACCCGTTCTGCTGTTTATCGACGAAGCGCATACCATCATCGGTGCAGGCAACCAGGCCGGTGGCGCGGATGCAGCCAACCTGCTGAAGCCCGCGCTGGCGCGGGGTGAACTGCGGACAATCGCGGCCACCACCTGGTCTGAATACAAACAATACTTTGAGCGCGATGCAGCCCTGGAGCGCCGCTTCCAGATGGTGAAAGTCGATGAGCCGGATGACGATACCGCCTGCCTGATGCTGCGGGGCCTGAAATCCCGCTACGCCGAACATCACCATGTGCACATTACCGATGATGCGGTTCGTGCCGCAGTTACCCTGTCGCGCCGTTATCTGACGGGACGTCAACTTCCTGATAAAGCGGTGGATCTGTTGGATACCGCTGCCGCCCGCGTACGCATGAGCATCGACACGGTTCCGGAGCAACTTATTCGTTATCGCGCATCTATCACCGCGCTCGACATGGAGAAGCAGGCGCTGCTGGAAGATATCGTGATTGGCAATCAGAGTCATGCTGGACGTCTGAGCGCGATAGAGCAGGAAGAGGTAAACTTGATTGTGGCGCTCGATGAACTCGAAAGCCAGTATGGTCAGGAACTGAAGCTGACCGCTCAATTGCTCGAAAGCCGTCAGGATATCTCGCGCCAGAGCGAGACTCACCAGCTGCATCAGGAGCTTAACGAGATGCAGCGCGGTAACCCGCTGCTCTCCCTGGATGTGGATGTACGTACCGTTGCCAACGTGATAGCCGACTGGACAGGTGTGCCGTTGTCATCGCTGATGAAAGACGAGCAGACCGAACTGCTGACGCTGGAAAATGAAATAGGGAAGCGTGTGGTCGGGCAGGATACGGCGCTTAAGGCCCTCGCTCAGCGTCTGCGCGCGGCAAAAACGGGCCTCACGTCCGAGAACGGCCCGCAGGGCGTATTCCTGCTGGTGGGGCCGAGTGGTGTCGGGAAAACTGAAACCGCGCTTGCGCTGGCCGATGTCATGTATGGCGGCGAGAAGTCACTCATCACGATTAACCTTTCTGAATACCAGGAGCCGCATACGGTTTCGCAGCTGAAAGGCTCGCCGCCGGGCTATGTCGGGTACGGTCAGGGCGGTATTTTGACCGAAGCCGTGCGAAAACGACCATATAGCGTGGTACTACTGGATGAAGTGGAAAAAGCCCACCGTGACGTCATGAACCTGTTCTATCAGGTATTCGACCGGGGCTTTATGCGTGATGGGGAAGGTCGTGAAATCGACTTCCGCAATACCGTTATTCTGATGACCTCCAACCTCGGTAGCGACCACCTGATGCAGTTGCTGGAAGAACAGCCTGACGCCACCGAAGGCGACCTGCACGAATTGCTGCGCCCGATATTACGTGACCACTTCCAGCCGGCACTGCTGGCCCGCTTCCAGACCGTGATTTACCGTCCTCTGGCGGAAGCGGCTATGCGCACCATCGTGGAGATGAAGCTGTCACAGGTCAGTAAGCGGCTGAACCGACACTACGGCCTGCGGACGCATATTGAAGAGAGCCTGTATGACGCGCTGACCGCCGCCTGCCTGCTGCCGGATACTGGTGCGAGGAATGTTGACAGTCTGCTGAATCAGCAGATTCTGCCGGTGCTGAGTCAGCAGTTGCTGAGCCATATGGCGGCGAAGCAGAAACCACACTCCCTGACTCTGGGATGGAGTGAGGAAGAGGGCATAGGGCTGGAGTTTACACATGGCTGATGAAACGCAGGATGGGTTCAGAATCAAAGAGGGTGGTGTCAGACTACTCACGGCGGGGGAAATACAGCTGGCGCAATCCGTTTTTTTATCCACCATTGATTATTCGAAAGTATGGATACACAGAGAAAGTTATCTCCCTTTCAATTTACAGGATAACAATACGGCGATGACCCCGAACGGGGAGATCTATTTTCGTGATCTATATTTCGATGATTTCTCACAGACAACCGACAGTCTTCAGCATCTGTTCATCCATGAAATAAGTCATGTCTGGCAGCGTGGAAAAGGAATGAATGTGATCTTCAGAGGGCTGGTGAGCTGGATGGTGAGTTACCGTTATACACTTGATGGTCGTCTCTTAAGCGAATATCCGATGGAGCAGCAGGCGCAGATTATTGCAGATAATTTTGTTTTACAGACTTTTGGGTATGAAATCTGGAGTCACCTTGAAAATAAAAGATACCCCGATATTACGCTCGATGGGGATACTTCTGAGTCGGTGATACGTGAGGGATATAAAAATGCTTTGAGGGGCTTTCCATGGTGAGACGTAACTATTTTATTAAGCTTAACTCTTTGTTGTTAGCGTTTTTTTGTCTTCCAATCCTGACGGGATGCCCTGGACCAGGTGACAGATTTCGTTTTGATGAAACTGCAAAGGTGAGTAAAAAGGGTGATAATGTTTGCGTGAATATTGATAATGCACAAGATTATCAGCCAGTAGATATGGGTATCAATCTGCGAGGGACGCCTTCAATGGAGAAAGATTTTAATTTTTCCCCCGGCCTTAAGGTTATTGAAGGTGAATTATGTATTCCTCCATCTTATTTTAATTTTAAAGATGGTAGCAAGTATATAGTTGAGTTTGTACTTCATCCAACACTTGATAATAAAGAAGCGAGAAGCTTTGTTGTTGGTGTCGGTATTAATAATGATCAAGTGTATAATTTCCCTTTGACAGATCGCGAATTCGCAAGGCCGTATGGTTCAATTAAGGCTCCAGAATAGCAAGTGTAATAAGTGTCCGTATTTAAATTTTTTTGTAAATATATAGCTTAATCTTTTGTTTCCTGACGTTGGGGTGGCTAGTAGATTGAAATTTTCATCTTATTTCTGTTTGTTATCGTTGGTGTTCTATTTCTACCTGAAGCTTTTATTTACACGTTTGTTAAGCATTTTATTCCCATCAGTGGTAATGGGGAAAATGCGATGGACAACTTTGAAATGACCGTGTTGCTGGTTAAAGCCCTCATGTGTGCTGTCGGGGCTGGAGCCGTAATCACCCTTTTTCGTACTCGCTGAGTACCCTGATTGAACCTGTTACTTACCCGTTGGCAATAAAGTCATGGACTGCAGGTTATCCCATGGAGTCAATATCATGAGTCTGACAGATACGCTTAAGAACACCCTGTCTGCGCTAACTGATGGCGGGCTGAACCGCTATCGTCTGGATATTCCGTCCTGCACAGCCTTACTGGATGTGGAAACTTTCAGCGGTAAGGAGTTTATGAGTGAGCTTTATTACTACCAGGTTATCTTTACCAGCAGCGATCAAAATATCAGTTCAGCGCAACTGCTGACTAAGCCTGCCACGCTGACCATGGGGACCGGGCCTCTGATGGGGATGACCGGGCAGAAAGTGGTGCATGGTGTGGTGACGCATTTTAAGCGTATCAGTGGCTCACGTGACCAGGCTACGTACCAGATTATTATTGAGCCGTTCCTGTCTTTGCTGCGCAATCAATTCCGTACCCACCGCTTTTTCGTTAATAAGTCAGTACCGGAAGTTGTCACTGAAGTATTGCAGGAGCATGGTCTGAAAGGTTGGGAGTATGAGTTCACCCTCAAAGCTGACTATCCGAAGCGTGAACAGATTAACCAGTACAAGGAAAACGATCTCGCGTTCATTGAGCGTCTGCTGGCTGAAGTGGGGATTTTCTACTTCTTTACCTTGCAACCCGACACCCAGACTGAGGTGGTGCATTTTGCAGACAAGCAGAGTGCATGGACGTTCGGTAAGTCGCTGCCACTGAGCAGTCCATCGGGCATGAGTGACAATGCAGCGGACTCGGTATGGGGGGTTCACGTCCGACAGAACGTAGTTGAGCGCTCTGTCACCGCCAGTGATTACAATCACCGTGAAGCCCAGAATATCCTGACTTCTGTACCGGCAGACATGACGAGGGGTGATGGTGAAGGTGTGACCTACGGTGATGTGTATCACTACCTGCCACGTCATCTTGAACGCGGCGACAAAATCACCCCCGCAGCAGAAACCGGCAACTTCTGGGCACGCCTTGAACATGAACGTTTCCTGTCCGGGCAGACGACTATCAGCGGCAGTAGTAATGATGCCCTGCTTTCTCCGGCCCAGGTGCTGACCATCAGTGAACGTGTGGTGTCGCCTACCCTGCCATCAGAAACGGACAACGGCATTATCATTACCCGCACGAGCTATATCGCCAGTCGTAAAGATGCCCTGATGGTGATGTGGGAGGGGATGCCATATTACGAGAACCGATGCTGGCGACCTGCCGCTAAAAAGCGCCCGGTGGTCAGCGGCACGCTGATGGCGCGTGTGACCAGTGCCAAAGATAACGACATCTACGCCTGGCAGGATGCATCCGGCATGTACCGGGTGAAATTCGATGCTGACCGCGACGATAAACGCCAGGGCATGGAAAGTATGCCTGTGCGCTTTGCCAAGCCTTACGGAGGTGACAAATACGGCTTCCACTTCCCGCTGATACAGGGTACTGAAGTTGCCATTGCCTTCCATGAAGGCGATCCGGATCGTCCGTATATTGCTCATGCCCTCCACGACTCCCGCCACGTTGACCATGTTACGGAGGCCAACAGCACTCGCAACGTCATTCGCACAGCTGGCCTGAACAAACTGCGGATGGAGGACAAGCGCGGCGAAGAGCACATTAAGCTCAGTACCGAATACGGGGGTAAGACCCAACTGAATTTAGGGCACAACGTCAATGCTTCCAGGGTTCTTCGTGGTGAAGGGGCAGAGTTGCGTACTAACGACTGGGTCAGTGTTCGTGGTGGTAAGGGCATTCTGCTTACTGCAGATGCTCAGCCTGACGTCGGCAGTAAAATGCTTGAAATGGACAGGGCTGTAGAACAACTGGAACAGGCTCTCACGCTGGCAAGAAGCCTGCAGGCTGCGGCTAAAGGGGCGAAGGCAACGGTATCCGATATCGACAGCCAGAAGACACTTAACCGTTCACTGAAATATCTAAAAATGCCAGGAATGCTGGCCAGTGCGCCAGCCGGAATAGGCATTCTGAGCCCTGAGGCTGTCCGGCTTGCTTCAGGCGGGGCAAGTATTGGTCTGATGTCCGGGAAAAACACGGATATCAGCACCGGGCAATCGTTCACTGTAGCGGCAAGCGAGGCTGTAAGTTTGTTTGCACAGGCTGCAGGAATGAAAATGTATGCCGGGGCAGGGAAGGTTGATATTCAGGCGCAGGCGGATGCCATGAATGTCTCGGCGCTACAGGACATCACCATCACCAGTGGTCAGGGAAGTGTAAAGGTGAATGCCAGCCAGGAGCTGGTTTTTAGTTGTGGGGGCGCTTATATAAAGCTTAGCGGCGGGAATATTGAACTGGGATGCCCGGGGAATATTTTACTGAAAGCCGCGAATGTCAATCAGACCGGACCTGCCAGTTTAGATACACCACCTGTGACTTTTCCTAAAGGGTACAGCGAAGGGTTTACCACAACGTCATCAGCCAGTGGGGCAGTCAAGCCCTTCACCACATATAAAATTACGACGGCTGAAGGGGACGTTTATGAGGGCATTTCCGGTGCAGATGGAAAGACATCTCCAATATTTACGTCTATGCCATCGCAGTTAAAAATTGAATATCCGCGAAATATTGCCGACAGCCAGGAGGGCGAATAAAATGACTACAGCTGTATCCTCTCTCTGCCGTAAAAATCCTCATGCTCCATGCGAAGAGCAAATGCCATATTGGGTCGAAATTCAGCTTGTAGATGAACAGAATGATCCTGTCGCGAATATGCCATGGACTGTGGAAAGTGCCCATCCGGTTTCCGGGCTAGTAGAGGGATTCACTTATTCTGGTCACAGCGATGCTGACGGGCTAATCAGGGTCGACATGCCGCACGGTCTGGAGCTGAGACTGACTTTAGACAGTAATCAGCTGGTAACGGAAATGGAAAAACGCGCCTTGCGTGTTAGCAGGGATGCGGAAAATGATTCTGTTGTTCGTCCTGGGGCAGAAGGGAAGGGCTATATCTGGCACTATGCGGTAGTGGGAGAGCTCTGCCAGAGTTCCCCAAACCTGGAATTAAGGCCCGGAGAAATGTTGCCCGCATATCACTTCCCTGCAAAAACAGCATTTAAGGGAATTAAAATCCGTACAAATGAACTTGAAAAACGCCATGTGATTGAAATATGCCCCTTCAGGGCCTGGGAGCTTGTTCTGCATCATCAAAAGGATTATTCCATTACGAATGGAATTAACCTTGGGGCAGCAGCAACGCTTGCTTATGCAGATGACAGCACTCTGGATACGGTGTCAATCACGCGCTTTTTTATTAACCAGTGTCAGGATCTTTCCCGCTTGCCTCAGCTTTATAAAGACGGCTCTGCATGGAATACTCTGGTACAGGATATTCCCTTCAGCGATCGGTATTATCCCCCGGTGTTTATGGATACCTCACGGGATACTTCACCTAAGGTGGATAAGAAGAATTCACAGGCAACAGCACAGACAGGAGTCGATACTGCTGCGACAGAGGCAGACGGTGATACGCAGCTTTATTATGTTTATAACGCGAATAAGGTGATCGTTGCCTGGCGCGGAACGGCCAGCTTGTTTGATGTGGGGACGGATCTTGCGTTCAGGCCGGTAAGTTCTCAAGTCTGTGATAAAGATAAAACGCAATGTACTGGCTTACTACCTGCTGGAAAAGTGCATACCGGGTTCTGGAGTGGATACAGAAGAATTGATAAAAAATTTAGTAAAGAAATATCAAAGTTGGAGCAATTGGCCGGTGAGCGGGATTTGTTTATTTGTGGTCATAGCTTAGGTGGCGCATTGGCATTAATTCATTCGGCAAAATTGAAAAATATCAATCCAGTTCTTTACACCTATGGAATGCCCCGAACCTTCACCCGCGATGCCGTAATGCAATTGTCGGAGATTACCCATTTCCGCCATATCAATGATAACGATCCGATTCCAGCCGTACCCGCGGAAGCCAACCTGGATAATGAGTTATATAAACTCTGGGGATGGTTGGGGGGAACGCTCGGTTTTTTCTGGTCAGTGGGTGAACTTCTCGCTTACCAGATGGTTGCCTGGGGAGACTGCTTCTGGCACCACGGTAATACGGTGGCCTTTCTCACCGCCACCCAGAGCAGGGAGTGGAAAGAGTGTAAGAGAGACCTGCCAACGCCGGCAGGGTGTATTCCTATCAGAAATTCACTTCCTCTAAAGGCTAAACTTTACCTGGTGCCTGCGCTGGCGGAACAGGAGATGCAGCAGGCTGGCCAGCAGCAAAAAGAGTTTAAAGCGTCATTAACGCAGGCAGATCTAAATGACTTTTTCCCCAAAGGCAGCAATCCGGACAGAGGCGTTAATTTAAATCTTCTTGAACATTTTATGACCTCCTATATGCCCTATATGTATAACAAGGTGTTAGAGCTGATTGATAATGCCGGGATAGTGGAAAAGCGTACCTTTACTGAGCATCGTTATAATGTTGATTCATTCAGGGAGCAGATGGAAGAAAATAAAAATGGCATACCGGAGAAAGAGTTAGCAAGAAATAACATCTTTCTGAGTATAGAAGGGCTGCTTGGTGTATCGCTTTCCCCTACGTTGTCTATGCCGTCTGGCAACAATACGCTTTTGCGGTTTGCTCAATACGGAGAAGAGGTGATGGAAAATGTATAATCAATCAAAAATTATTCTGCTTTCC
>NZ_JBMKIF010000025.1:0-83659 GCF_049238025.1 Enterobacter cloacae complex sp. IR5458 | reverse complement strand
TCCTTATCGCGAACCACCACCGTGCCGTTTTCAATGGCCGCACGCGTGGTGCCCTCCGCACTGCCGCTGCTGTCCGCCCCGACCAGCAGGTTGCTCGCCATATTCCCGGTGAACTGCCCCGCGATGCTGCCGCCGGTGCTGCCCCCGGTGCTGATGCCCGCGCTCTGGTGCTCCACCTCGTATTCAGCGGTGTTATGGATATCCCGCCAGCCGAGCGTCCCGGTGTCGAGGCGGTTATTATCCGCCGTGGCGGTGGAGGCGATAACCGCGCCGTCGAGCTGCGTGTGGCCGCCGACGGTGATGTCGAACCCGCCGGAGCCTGCGAAGATGCCGGTCTGCTCCTTCACGGAGGCATAGTCGCTGTTCATGCTGTCGCGGCTGTAATTAACGCTGGCCGAGCCGCTCATGGTGCCGAAGGTAAAGCTGCCGCCCGCGCTGGCGTTTTGCTGTTTGCTGTCGTAACGGTCGGTGTCCTGTTCACTGGTAATGGTCAGGTTACGCCCGATATCGGCCAGCACGCTCTCCCCGCTGACCTGCGCCCCGGTTAGATTCGTATCGCGGCCGCTGACGATTGTGAGCGTATCCCCTGCGTTAACCGTGGTTTCGGTGCGGGTGGTGCCGTTGCCGCGCTCGGTTCCTTTGCCGCTGTTCACGCTGGCGGAGACGGAGATGCCCGCGCCACCGGAGCCGTAGCCGATACCGATGCCCGCGCTGCCGCCGTGGCTCTCGTTTTTGCCGTCGAGCGTGGCGGTGTTCAGCGCGGATATCAGGTTCACGTCCCGGCTGGCCTGTAGCCACAGGTCGTTCTGCGCATCAAGCTGGCTGCCGTGAACCAGCAGGTCGCCGTCGGTTGCCACCACGGTGAGGTTATTCCCGGCGGTGAGGCTGCTACCTTTTGCGGTGGCCTGCGTGCTGGTCTGGGTGGATTTTGACGACTGGCTGCCGTAAGAGAGGCTGATGCCGACGGTGTTGTCGTTGCCCTTCTGGTTGCCGGTGGCCTGGTCGAGCATGACGGACTGCGCGCCCTGTCCGAGGGTCAGTGCGCCTTTCACCGCCTGCAGTGCGGCGAGGCGGTCGTTATCGGTCTCCCTGGCCTGCTTAAGGGTGCTCACGCTGCTGTCGAGAGCACCACCCGCCGCGCCGGAGATCGCAAGGGTCAGGCCGGAAGATTTTTGCTCCACGGTGTGGGTCTGCGTGCCGCTCTCCGTGGCGGCGGTGATGCTGACGTTTTTCCCGGCGAGCGTCATATCCTGCGCGGCAATCAGGTCCGAGCCGTGGACGCTCAGGTCATTGCCCGCGCTCAGCGTGACGCTGCCGTTCACGGATCCAATGGTGCTGCCGCGATGGGTGGTGTCCTGTGCGGTGTCGGTGACCTTCAGGCTCTGGCTGCCGTAGCTGACACCGATGCCGCCCGTGCCGGAGAAGCCGGATTTTTTCTCCTGCCGCTGATGACTCTCCTGGCTGTGCTCCTCCGCCGTAGTCACGGTCAGGCTGTTGCCTGCCGCCAGCCGGACATCGTTATCGCCCACGATATCGCTGCCGTGTACCCGCAGGTTATTGCCCGCCTGCAGGATGACGCTGTCGCCGCTGAACAGGGCTCCCTGTGCGGTCTCACTGTTCACCACATCGTGCGTGGTCACGGTTTTTTTCGACAGCGCGCCGCTGCTGCCGGTGGACTGATGGTGCGACTCAAACATGCTGCTGTCAGTGGCGGCGGTGACGGCGATGTCGCGCCCCGCGCTGACGGCTAGGCTGCTGCCCGCCTCCACGGTTGCGGCCTGCGCACTCACGTCGCGGCCGGCCATCATCAGAATATCGCCTCCGCCGGCCACCTCGCTGCCCGCCTGCTGGGTGACGGACTGCTTCAGCCAGTTATTTTTATCCCACGTCAGGTTATCGCTGGCGGAGGTAGTGACGGTGGTGAGGTTCAGATCCCGCCCGGCACTGAGCACCGTCTGGCTTCCACTGCCGCTGTTAACGACCTGCGCGCCGGTCAGGGTGAGATCGCGCCCGGCGTTCAGCACCAGCTTACCGTCATCGCCCTGGACGTAGATCCCCGCCACGCGCTCTACGGTGGTGCGCTCAAAACTGTTTTTCCCGCTGCTGCTCTGTGCGCTGCGGGTGGTGGTGGTGAGGCTGATGTCGCGCCCGGCCGTGGCCAGTACGGCATTTTTGCCCGAGATCGTGCCGCCGGTGTTGTTGATGTCCGTGCGGGCGAACAGGCTGACGTCAGCCCCCTGTATCGTTCCTGCTTTGTTGGTGATGTTGTCGGCACTGAGCTGCACCGCGTCACGCCCGTGCAGGGTGCCGCTGTTGACCAGGTCGCGGTTCAGGTTCATGACCAGATTCTGGCCCCCCATCAGCGCGCCGGAGCCGTCGATGTCGCCAGGCTGTACGCGCACATACACCTGCGGCACCATCACCGTCTGCCAGCTGCCGTCGGCAAGCTGAACGCGGGTGTTGACCAGCCAGACCATGTCCTCCGTCAGCAGGCTCATCTGTTCTGCGGTGAGCGCTACGCCCGGTACAAGCTGATGCGTCTGCCCGAAAGCAATGCCCGCATCCATCAGCGCCCTGAACTGGGTCTCATCGTCGCGGTAGTCGCCGAGGTAGCGGCCGCCGGTGAGGGCGATGATCTGCTCGCGTACCAGGCGCTGCTCGTAATAGCCGTCGCCAAGGCGCTTGTGCACGTTATCCGGATCTGTCGTGAACGCATTCTGCATATAATCACTGCCGAGCCACGTCTTGTTGTTGGTGAAGCGTGGATCGGTTTCGATCAGGTAATGCGCATCCGGATCCGGCAGGGTGTTAAACAGGCTGCTGTCCGGCAGACGGATGTCCGGCCCTGCGGCACGTACCACCACGCCCTGCGCATCGCTGGTGGGCGTTTCAATCCATTTGCCAGGCGCATTGCCGGAGGGCAGGGCAGCGGAACCCGGTGAGGTGGTGTCCACACCTACCGCCAGGCTACCCGTCCCGCTGAGCGTGGCATCTGTTTTGTGGGCGCTGGCGGGGGAAAGGGTCATGCCGCTGCCATCGGCCTGGCTGTTGCCTTCCATTTTGCCCGGCGACAGGGTGATCGACTGGATAACCACAGGCGGGGCGTAGTCCGAGGTGCTTTTTCCCTGCGAGTCGCCACCCTTTCTGGATTTACGGCTGTAGTGTGTAACCGAGCCTGCATCGGTGATCCATCGGCTGCCTTCCGGCATCACGTTATCCACCGAATCGGCGAAGATCCCGAGCGTTCCCCCCGCCACAATCTGGCTTTTATCGTTCAGAACCTGATTTGCCGTAATCAGCATATTGCCGCCGGCGAGGATTTTGCCCGGGTCACTTTCGGCAATCACCTCTTCTTCAATGGTACGGGTGTAGGTGTACTCGTAAAAGTTGTCGTTGTTGGCCCCGGTATCGTCCGGGGTGTTGAGGTTAAGCAGGTGGTCGGCCGAGTTGTGGTCGACGAACACGCCGTCAGCATCCGCATCCCAGCGGGTGGGCGATCCCTTTTGCTGGTACTCGTGGATCTGCTCCGTGGAGATGAGCGCCACTTCGGTGCTGAAATGGTCGTTGATGTTGTTGAGCTGGCCGACGGAGAGCGCCATGTCGCCCGCGGACTCAATGGTCGCGCTGTGGTTGTTGAGGGTTTGCGCCTGCCCGATGGCAAAGCCGTTGTCGTCCACGCGCCCGCCGATGGCCATCGCCCCGTCGCTGTAGATCAGCGCGTGGTCGCGGTTGTTGATTGTCTGTGCCCCGATGTCCACGCGCTGGCGTCCGGCGAGGGTCGCTGCCGTTCCGTCTTGGGCGAGGTTATTGAGCGTTATCGCCTGAATCGACAGATGATCGCCGTAGATGCGGCCGGTACCCGCGTTCGTTAAGGTTTCGGCACGCAGCCACGTCTGGCTGCCGTCGATAAGACCGTAATTACTCAGACTTGAGGAGAGGGTCAGCCAGGTCGCGCCGGCGGCAATCTCGCCGGACGCGGCATTGAACAGACTGGCGGCGCTGAGATCCAGTTTTGCGCCCGCCAGCAGGTTACCGCTGTTGGTCACGCTGCCCGGCGTGGTGAAGGTCATGCTGCCGTTGGCAATCACATCACCCGCGTTGTTAAAACTCTGCTGCGTGTGAATCGTCATATCGCCGAGCGACATAAGCTGACCGTCTCCGGTTAGCGCGTCGGCTTCAAGCGTGACGTTCTCCCCGCCAATAACGACCCCGTCAGCGTTGAGAAGCCGCAAAGCCGCGCCGCTCAGCGACAGCGCCCCCTCGGCGGACAGCTCACCCTGCGTGTTATCCAGGGTTCCGGCATTGGCGACCGATAACGTATTGCCTGCCCGCGTTGTTCCCAGAGCATTATCGAACTGCTGGCTGTTGATTTTCACATCCAGCCCTTCAATGCCCTTATCTTCAGCCTGCGTATTGCGATTGATCAGCGAGGCTGCGTTGAGCGTCACCGTTGCGCCACTGCGTATCAGGCCCAGCGTGTTGTCGATCGCCCCCGTTACGGCGTTCACCGCCAGTTCACCGAGAGACTGGATCTGCCCGTCCTGGTTATCAAGACGCTCGAGGTTGAGGGTCATCTCCTGCTCACCCACCAGACGCCCGCCGGAACGGTTATCCAGCGAGGTTGCCCGCAGCGTGAACTCCCCTTCTGCGCCCAGCGTGCCGTTCTGGTTGTTCAGCGCGGCGGTGGCGAGCTGCATTTCCGCCAGGCTGTAAATCGTCCCCTCGCGGTTATCCAGCTGCCAGCCGTGCGTATCAAGAACGAGCCCGCTTCCCTGAATGACCCCCTGACGGTTGTCGGTATCGCTGCGCGTGGCAAGCGTCAGCGTATCCAGGGCATACAGCGTCCCGGCGATGTTGCTAAAGCGCGCGGCGTCCAGCGTGGCCCGTTTTTCGGCGAGCAGTACGCCCGCATCATTTTGCAGATCGGTCGTGGTTATGCTCAGGTTTCCCTGGCTAACGATGCCGCCCGTGTCCCCGCTGTTGCGGTTGCTGATACCGTCAACGGCCAGCGTGAGATCCCCTCCGCTCTGGACCAGCCCGCAGCTGTCGTTATCCAGACGCTGTGCCGTGACGGCAAGATCGCCCTGGGCGACAATCATCCCTTTCTGGTTGTCTATCCGGGAGGCGTCTATCCGCGCATCGCCGCCGGATACCAGCGTGCCTTGCGTATTCTCCAGCGACCCCACATGCAGATTCAGCGAACCTGTGGCGCTCAGGGTACCGCTGCGGTTGTCCACGTCCGTGGCCGTTACGACGGTTTCTTTCGCGCTGGCCAGCATGCCGTGCTGATTGCTGATGCTGCCGGCGTTGACGTTCAGGGTGCCGAAGCTGACGATGCCGCCAGTCGTCAGGGTCGTGTTGTTTGACAGGCGGTTCCCGTGAGTGTCGACGATCATGTCCGCCCCGGACTGAATTAACCCTTCGTCGTTGTTCAACCCGGCGCTGTCGAGCGTCAGGGTATCGTGGGCGGCAATTGTCCCGCCGACGTTAGCCAGCGCGTTGCGGCTGGTTAGCCCGACGCGGCCGTGTTCCGCGCTGATAAAGCCGCTGCTGTTGTTCAGAGTGTCGGCGCTCAGGCTGATACTGCCTGCTGCTGCCAGTTCACCCTCGCGGTTGTCCGTCAGGCCAGCCGTTTTTATCGTCAGGGCGCTGCCGGTATCGGCGGCAACGATCTGGCCTTTACGGTTATCCAGCGACGCGGCGTTGACGCTTACCGTGGCGTTGGCGGCAATCATGCCTTCGCGGTTATCAATGCCGTCCTGATGGTTCAGCGTCAGACCCCGCGTGCCGCTCTGGCTTATCTGGCCTTTCTGATTTTGCAGGCGTTTTGCCGTGAGCGTGAGCTGGTCGGCGGCGAGCAGGCCGCTGCTGTTATCCAGCGTGCCGGTTGCCGTGACGCTGAGGGCGTCATTCGCGATGACTTCCGCACCGGCGGTGCTGAGGTCGCCTTGTCCGGCGTTAAGGGTAATGGCGTTGGCCTGCGTCACGCTGCCTGATGCATCCAACCCCTGTCCCGTGGACCTGATGTTGCCACCCGCCACATTCAGTCCATGCATCTCAAGTTTGCCGCTGGCGTTGAGCGTCAGATCGCCGTCGCGGCCCGTGGTGCCATCGGGCTGCACGCCTGCTGCCAGCGTGCCGGTGCTGGCAATCGTTTTGCCCGTCAGGCTGACGTTGCGCTGTGCAGCGAGGGAGCCGCTGTTTTGTATGGCGTCGGTGCCAGAAAGGGCGACGTCAGCGGAAGACCAGACCGTGCCGCTATTCTCAATACGCCCGTCGGCGGAGAGGGTGACTGTTCCGGCTTCTGCGCCAATATTGCCCGCGTTGCGCACGCCGACGCCTTTTTCCGTCCCGATCAGACGGATTTTCCCGGCGTACATGCCGCCGACCTGGGAGACATCCAGCGCCATGACGGGTTTTGCCGCACCGTTATCCGCAAGGGCGGTCACCTTTTCATGCGCCGCATCCACCGTGTTGCGCCCGGTAGTGACGCGTAAATCCTGCGCGTGAATCGCCGCATTCACCTGAACCGCCCGGGCGATGATATCGGTGTGCGCCTGCCCGGAGGTATCCAGCCCGTTGCCGTTCACGGTAATCTCACCGCGCTCCACCTGATACCCGGTTATCCGGCCATCCTGCATCTGCGCGGTACCGGTCGTCAGCGTGGCGCGCCCGGCGTTGATAAAGCCGCAGCCGTCACAGGTAATGCCCGACGGGCTGGCAATGATCACGTCGGCCTTTTGTCCAGCCACCTCAATGTAGCCGTTGAGCTGGCTCGGGTTGCGTGCGTTCACCTCGTTGAGGATGACTTTAGCCTCGCCTTTCGCCAGCCACGGGTTGGCGGTCACCATTCCGCCGAGTTCGGTTGAGGTATTTTTATGGGCGTTATTGAGGATGGCCCCGTCCCGGCCAACGTCGAACTGACTGTAGGTGTTGCGGGACACGCCGCCTGCAGACGGGGTCTGGATATTCACCTGCGTCGTGCCGTTAGCGGTGCTGATCACGGTGGGCTGCTGTTTACCGGGCGCGGAGGCGTCCGCCACAATCCCGGCGGCCTGCACCGTGACGGCACCAGAGGCCAGCCACAGCGCAAGGCTGAGTGCGCCGACGCGACAGACAAGACGCTGAAGCGCGTGCCCGATCCCGGAGGAAGACGATCCGCCCGAACAGCCGCGCGCCAGCTCGGAAACGACCATCAGCATGCCGCGGGCTTTATTAAAGACGATACGGTACAGACGTTTATTCATGGTGAAATCCTTTTTATTTTTGTCCGTGCAGCGGGTGCGTGTGTTTCCAGTTCAGCAGCGCTTCGCGCGTGACCTGCCTGCCATAAAACGTTTTGATACGACGGCCTTTCTCATTGCCGCGATGCCACAGAAAGCGCGCAACGTGATGCGGAAAAATCTCCTCGCGTACCAGGCGAAACAGGGCTTCCGCGTGCCCAAAGGGGGCAATAAAATCGCGAAACCACATCCGATCGCCGTTACACCAGTCTTCTTCCGGCAGGACGACCGTCTCCTGGGTGAGATAGCGGCGTTCGGCTTCTTCGCTCATCCATGCCCAGCTCAGGAAAAAGATCGGGCGTCCTTTCTCCTCTATCAGCACGTACTGCTGGCGTTTAATGATGGGCAAGAGCACCACGGGCAGGACGTGCAGCGGCGCGTCACGGTGGTTGAGGGAATGCATCCAGAGCCAGACCGACGCGCCCAGCACTTCGGCTTCACTTAGCGCGACGTCCTCGAGCTGCGGACAATGAACCGTCAATTCGCCATAGCGCATACTCAGAAATCCATGTTGAGGTTGAAGCCGAAGGTTGCCGGGCTGGTTTTAAAACCGTCCGGGTGGGAGAACGGCACGCCCGCGAAGGCGTCGTATCCCACTTTCCAGAGCGCACCGCGCAAGCCCGCCGCGCCACCCGCAAGATGGTTGCCCGCCAGGTATTCCGTACCGTTGCCAGCGACCTCGCCATAGTCGGCAGCCAGATAGAGCTCGGTTCCGGCAAGCGGGGTCTGCCAGGAGAGATCGTTTCGAACCAGCCAGCCGCGATCGGCGTTGAGCGTGCGTTCGCCGTCGAAGCCGCGCACCGTCCAGCGCCCGCCGATGGCGAACTGATCCTGTGAAGTGAGCGGCGTGTTGCTGGTCTGACGCTGCCAGGCTACGTCGTAACGCAAGTGCTGCGTGCTGAGTGCGAACGGCAGGCTCAGGCGTGCGTTGGTGCGAAGAATTCGGCCCAGCGCGGTGGCTTCATCGAACGTTTCTTCGGGGGCTGGCTGGGCGCCAAACCATCGCGTGCCGCGCTGGTAGCTGATGCCAGCATCAACCGTGGCGGGGCCGATATAGTGGCGATGCTGAAGCCCGGCCTTCCATGAAGAGACGTGGCGGCGCTGAACTTCCACTTCCGTGTCGTTGATGTAGTTTTTCGTTGTCCGGCTCTCCACGTCCCAGGTGAACGTGGTTTTTTGGGCGCTGCTGCGGTGCAGAACCCGGCTGGCCTGCGCCACCAGACTCTGGCTTTTGCCGCTGTACCGAATGTCGCCGTTTAGCCCCGCCACGGTCTGGTGATAGTGGTAATCGCTGCCGGTAACGGAAAATGCCCACCAGCCCACGGGAACAGACCAGTGGGCGCTGAGGTTTTGGTTGCCTTTTTCCGGCCCGGTTTGAAGGTCATGGTTAATGGAAAACCAGAAGAGATCGCTCAGCGCCAGCGGGTTATCCAGCGACAGCGTTAGCCCACCCTGATAGCGGCCCGTTGACGACGAGCCAGAATCATCAAGCGACAGGCCAAGCCGCCAGAATTTGCTCTGCTGGCGGGTAATCACGATATCGCTCTCACCCGGCTGTTCAGCCGGAACGATATCCATCTCAACCTGGACGGTGGGCAGACGCTGAAGGTTCTCCAGACCCTGCTCGATATCCCGCAGGTCGAGCAGATTACCGTCATGTGCCGGGAAGGCGCTGTAAAGCCATAACCCGCGACGGCTGTTATCGGTCAATGTGACGTGGCGTATTTTCCCCGGAATAACGGCCAGTGTTAAATGGCCGCTTTTTAAATCCTGAGCGGGAGCCAGCACGCGTGCGGTTGTCCAGCCGTGGGCGATCAGCCGGTTTTGCAGCAGGCTCATCACGTGGTTGATACCCCGTGCGCCGAGGCACTTCCCGACGGACTGATTCGCGATGCGCTGCAGCGGTACCCAGTGCGGGAGGGCGTTATGCCCCGTCAGCGTCACGTCATGGATGGTGAAGCAGGGCGTTTCGGCGGCAAATTCGCCGCTTTCGTTACGTGTTGCCGAAGATTGCAGCCGAACGTCAGGCGCCTGGGGCGTCAGTTGGGTTTCCAGCGCCTGCTGACGCTGCTGTTGCAGGATAAACGGTTCATCACCCGGTGCGGCGCTGGCACCCGATGAAAGGCTGAGAACAGCACAGATAAAAAAGCCGGTGCGCTTCGTTGCGACTGGTCGAAATTCCCTTTTCAACATTTTCCCTTACAAAATGTAATGTTTTATTGCAAGGGATCGTGACGAAGTCACAGCGACTTTTCTACGCGTAGCGGCTAAATAAAATCTGAAAGTGGGGGAAAGTACGGAAGCGGATTAAAGCGGGTATGACTGGCCGGGCAAGCTTGCGCCGCCCGGCACGGTTACGGGAGATTACTCCCCTTCACCCGGGAACAGGAACGGGTTGATTGAGCTGCGGGCGAAGCCCTCCTGCTCCATTTTGGCATCCAGAATCAGCGAGGCGAGATCGTCGGCTACCGCTTCGACTTTCGGGTCTTTTTCCTGATACAGAATCTTCAGGTAGGTCCCACAGTCGCCGCAGCTTTCAGCTTTCACTGCCGCTTCTTCATTTTCCAGCGACCAGTAGTTGAGATCGCGGGTCTGCTCGCAGTTGCTGCACTTCACGCGCACGACGTGCCATTCGGTTTCGCACAGGTTGCAGTGCAGGTAGCGCAGCCCCTGGGTGGTGCCAATCTGTACCATGCTGGAGACCGGCATGGAACCGCACACCGGGCAGAACTGGCGCGCTTCACCGTACTCGGCGCGGGCTTTGCCGGGGATCAGGCTTGCCATCTGCGCCCAGTAGAGCGACAGTGCCGCCCAGATAAACGGCGCTTTATCACTGCTGACCAGCGAGAAGTCGGAAGCAAACAGCGCACTCGCCATCTCTTCCAGCTCCTGTTCGGACGCTTTTTCCAGGTTCTCAATGACCGCCAGCGCAGTACCACTCATTTCGGGCTTCAGCTCGGCAATCAGCGAATGCAGCAGTTTGTGCCAGTGCTTGTCGCGCGGCAGGACGTGAATATCCAGCGGCGGCTTGCCCTGCTCATTGGCTTCTTTGATGCGCGCAGTCAGGTCCATTTGCAGTGGGTGGTCGTACAGCACCACTTCCTGCGCGTGGGCGACAAGCGCAGCAAAACGCAGAAAATCGCCCAGCGGGTTGTTCTCTGCCAGCTCGCGCAGACGCTCTGCGCGGCGGTTGTAGAGGTTCTTGAGTCTGGGGAATAACAACGGCGGAATATACTCCGCCGTACGTTTCTCGCTCGACCCCAGCTCATCTTGCGGGATTATGCGAATACTCATTCAGATGACTTTTCCTGTTTCTGGCGGACTTCACGGTACCAGCGCGGGTGATGTTTCTTCGCCCACGTACTGGTTACCCAGCCTTCCACCATCGCGGTAATGGTGCCTTTCACCCAGAGGGCGGCGTAAATATGCACCATGATAACCACAATTAGCGCCACTGCGGCAAATGAATGCAGCATCAGCGCGAATCGGATCACCGGGATTGAGAAAGCAGGCGCAAAATACGGACGCCAGATGATCACGCCGCTGACCAGCAACAGGACCAGGAAGATAATCGCCGCCCAGAATACGCATTTCTGACCGAAGTTATAACGCCCGGTATCACCTACTTCCTCGTTGACGACGATCTTACGAATATTCTTCGCCCAAAAGATATCATCCCGATTGATTAGGTTATGGTGCCAGTAGCGGAAAAACATGATGATGAACGACGCGAACATGATGACGCCAACAAACGGGTGCAGTATACGCGCCAGTTGTGGTGTCCCCATGATCTGCATCAGCCAGTTGAAGGAGGGGAAGAAGAACCCCAGCCCGCTTATCGCCGCCAGCATGAAGCAGAAGGCGGTGACCCAGTGGTTGATGCGTTCCGGCGCGGTGTAGCGCACGATGGTGTCACGTTTTCTCATTTGCGCACCTCGTCTTTCTCTTCATGCAGGTTGTCGTCTTCCTCTTCCGCACGGTTCGGACCGACGCCGACGTAGTGGAAGATGCTCGCTGCGAAGGTGGCAGCAAAACCTACCGCGGCCAGCGGTTTCCAGATGCCTTTCCAGAACTTCACGGTGGCGCTGATTTCCGGGTTCTCCGGCAGGCCGTGATACAGATTCGGCTTGTCGGCATGGTGCAGCACATACATCACATGCGTACCACCAACACCGGCCGGATCGTACAGGCCCGCATTGTCGTAACCACGGGTTTTCAGCTCGCCCACGCGCTCTGCCGCCAGCGTTTTCATATCCTCTTTAGAGCCAAAGTGGATAGCGCCGGTTGGGCAGGTCTTCACGCACGCGGGCTCCTGGCCGACAGTGACGCGGTCAACGCACAGCGTACATTTGTAGACGCGGTTGTCTTCCGGGTTCAGGCGCGGTACGTCGAACGGACAGCCCGCAATGCAGTAGCCGCAGCCGATGCACTGCTCGGACTGGAAGTCGACGATGCCGTTGGCATACTGAATGATAGCCCCTTCTGACGGACATGCCTTCAGGCAGCCCGGATCCGCGCAGTGCATACAGCCATCTTTGCGGATAAGCCATTCCAGTTTGTCGTTCTGCTCCACTTCCGAGAAACGCATCACCGTCCAGGACTTGGCGGTCAGGTCCGCAGGGTTGTCGTACACCCCAACGTTGTGACCCACTTCGTCACGCAGATCGTTCCACTCAGAGCAGGCCACCTGACAGGCTTTACAGCCGATACAGGTGGTCACGTCGATAAGTTTCGCCACTTCCTGCTGGTGGTCCCGCGCCTGAGGCGCGGGCGTGAAACCGTTAGTCGCGGAACGACGGATAATGTCTTGAGATTGATAAGCCATAAGTCGTCTCCGTTACACCTTTTCCACGTTCACGAGGAAGGCCTTAAACTCCGGCGTCTGCGTGTTCGCATCACCGACGAACGGCGTCAGAGTATTCGCAATGAACCCTTTCTTCGCCACGCCCTCATAACCCCAGTGAATTGGGATACCGATGGTATCCACCTGCTGACCATGAACGTTCAGCGTGCGAATACGCTTGGTCACCACCGCCTTGGCTTTAATGTAGCCGCGGTTAGAGGAGACCTTCACGGTATCGCCATGGGCGATGCCGAGCTTGTTCGCCAGCTTCTCGCCGATCTCCACAAACTGCTCCGGCTGCGCGATGGCGTTAAGCAGCGCGTGCTTGGTCCAGTAGTGGAAGTGCTCGGTCAGACGATAGGTGGTGCCCACGTACGGGAACTTGTCTTTTTTACCCAGCGCTTCAAAGTCGCCCTTGAAGATACGCGCTGCCGGGTTAGAGACCACGTTCGGGTGCAGCGGGTTAGTGCCCAGCGGCGTCTCAAACGGCTCGTAGTGTTCCGGGAATGGCCCTTCTGCCATCTTATCAATGGCAAACAGACGTCCCATCCCTTCAGGCTGCATGATAAAGGGTCCGACATCGCTGCCTGGTGCGGCAGTGCTGTAGTCCGGAATATCCACGCCGCCCCATTTCGCGCCGTCCCACTTCAGAAGCTGACGCTTCGGATCCCACGGGTTGCCCTGCGGGTCTGCGGAGGCACGGTTATAGAGGATGCGACGGTTAAGCGGCCACGCCCACGCCCAGCCCAGCGTATTGCCGAGGCCCGACGGGTCGGCGTTGTCGCGGTTGGCCATCTGGTTGCCTTTCGGCGTCCAGCTACCAGCGAAGATCCAACAGCCGCTTGACGTTGTACCGTCATCGCGCAGATGGGCGAAGGTACTGAGCTGATCGCCTTTCTTCGCCAGCACGGTGCCGGTGGTCGGGTCGATAACATCCGCCAGCGCCTTACCGTTGCTCTCCATCGCCACTTCTTCCGGCGCAGGATTTTCAGGCGTCGAGTAGTTCCAGGTCATGTTCAACACCGGTTCCGGGTTCGCGCCACCTTCAGCCGCGTACATCTTACGCAGGCGTAAGAAAATACCGGCCAGGATCTCGCCGTCGTTCATGGCGATGCCCGGGGCGTCCGCACCTTTCCAGTGCCACTGCAGCCAGCGGCCGGAGTTGACAATAGACCCGTTCTCTTCCGCGAAGCAGGTGGATGGCAGACGGAACACTTCAGTCTGAATCTTCGACGGATCGACGTCGTTCGATTCGCCGTGGTTCTGCCAGAAGGTCGAGGTTTCAGTATTGAGCGGGTCAATCGTCACCAGGAACTTCAGTTTCGACAGGGACTCAACAACCTTGTTCTTGTTCGGGAACGAGGCCACCGGGTTAAAGCCCTGGCAGATATAGCCGTTGACCTGACCCTGATGCATCATCTCGAAGTACTGAAGCACGTCGTAGCCTTTGTCCCACTTAGGCAGCCAGTCAAAGCCCCAGCTGTTTTCCGCCGTCGCCTTGTCGCCGTAGAAGGCTTTCATCAGCGAGACGAAGAACTTCGGATAGTTGCCCCAGTAGTTCACCTGGCCTTCGAGCAGCGGTTTTGGCGTGCTGGCCGTCAGGTAGGTTTGCAGGTCGGTTTGTTTCTCGCTTGGCAGGTTCATATAACCTGTCAGGCTTTGAGACAGCAGGCCGAGGTCGGTCAGACCCTGAATGTTGGAGTGACCGCGCAGGGCGTTCACGCCGCCGCCTGCCATGCCCATGTTGCCGAGCAGGAGCTGAACCATCGCCATGGTACGGATGTTCTGCGCACCGATGGAGTGTTGCGTCCAGCCGAGGGCGTAGAGGAACGACGCGGTTTTATCTTTCGCGCTGGTTTCGGCGATCAGCTCGCACACCTTCAGGAAGTCCGCCTTCGGCGTACCACAGATGTTTTCAACCACCTCCGGCGTATAGCGGGAGACGTGCTCTTTCAGCAGGTTCCACACGCACCGCGGGTGTTGCAGGGTGGTATCGCGTTTCGCAAAGCCTTTCTCATCCAGCTCGTAGTTCCAGCTGGTTTTGTCGTACTTGCGTTTTTCGGCGTCGTAACCGCTGAACAGGCCATCTTCGAAGTGGTAATCCTCACGCACGATCAGGCTGGCGTTGGTATAGGCTTCGGTGTATTCGCGGTTGTATTTTTCGTTGGTCATCAGGTACAGCAATACGCCTGACAGGAAAGTGATGTCAGTACCTGAACGAATAGGGGTGTAGAAATCCGCCACTGACGCTGTACGCGTGAAGCGGGGATCGATCACAATCAGTTTCGCACCGTTGTGGATTTTGGCTTCCATCGCCCAGCGGAACCCGACAGGGTGCGCTTCAGCGGCGTTACCGCCCATCACCACAATAAGGTTGGCGTTCTTGATGTCGACCCAGTGGTTGGTCATCGCACCGCGACCAAATGTTGGAGCAAGACTTGCTACCGTTGGTCCGTGTCAGACACGCGCCTGGTTGTCGACCGCGAGCATACCGAGTGCGCGCGTAAATTTCTGGGTTAAATAGCCGGTTTCATTACTGGACGCTGAAGCACACAGCATCCCGGTGGAGAGCCAGCGGTTGACCGTCACGCCGTCGGCGTTCTTCTCAATGAAGTTCGCATCACGGTCTTCTTTAATATGTTTAGCGATGCGGTCAAACGCCTCTTCCCAGCTGATTTGCTGCCATTTGTCGGAGCCAGGCGCACGATATTCAGGGAACTTCAGGCGGCTTTCAGAGTGGATAAAGTCCACCAGACCGGCCCCTTTCGGACACAGCGCGCCGCGGTTGACCGGGTGATCCGGGTCACCTTCGATATGGAAAATAGACGCTTTGGCGTTTTTAGCACCGTCGCCGAGGCTATACATTAACAGCCCGCAACCGACAGAGCAGTACGTACAGGTATTACGGGTTTCACGGGTGCGCAGCAGTTTATACTGCCGCGTTTCCGCCAGCGCGACGCCGGGCGCAAAGCCCAGTGCTGCTGCCGTTGTGCCTGCCATACCGCCAGCGCAGATCTTAAAGAACTGCCTTCTGCTGACCTGCATGGGTCACTCCTTGTTTCGACATTGCTTACATATGTAGTTTTGACTTCGCGGTTGAAGAATGACCGCAAAGGAAAAAATTTGCGTTAATCCCTCATTTCTCCGAGGGATATCATCAGAATACCACAATGTCGGTACACCTGTTCTAATGGCGTTAATACAAAGTGAACGTATTATCACCATGTTGATTATAAAGTGTGATACAGATCACGCTATTGCTTCTGCATGTTAAAGCGGTGTAGCGCTGGCCGGGTTGCACCCCTTCTAAATGAGTAGGAGAATGATTGTCGAAAAGTTGATCCATACTATGCGTAAGGCCTGTTGTTTATGCTGCAATAGCAGGCTCACCTCCGTGGTTGTTCAGGAATACCGCTGTGTCTAAACAAAACCGTGCTACCCACTCGTCGCCACTGCCTGCAGGCATTGTGGAACTGTCGGTACGCAGACCGCCCCACATTACCCACGCCACGCCCGATTTGCTGGCGGAAGAAGTGCCTGTTGCGCTTGTTTACAACGGTATTTCGCATGTGGTGATGATGGCTTCGCCGAAAGATCTCGACCTGTTCGCCATTGGCTTTTCTCTCTCGGAAGGCATTATTGCGCATCCGCAGGAGATCTACGGGATGGACGTGGTGAAGGCGTGTAACGGTCTTGAAGTGCAAATCGAACTCTCCAGCCGTCGCTTTATGGGGTTGAAAGAGCGCCGCCGCGCGCTGGCCGGACGCACCGGCTGCGGCGTGTGTGGCGTTGAGCAGCTCAATGATATCGGCAAGCCCGTTGCGCCATTGCCGTTTACCCAGACCTTCAATCTGGCACACCTTGATCATGCGCTTGAGCATCTCAACGACGTACAGCCCATCGGCCAGTTGAGCGGTTGTACGCATGCGGCGGCGTGGGTGTTGCCGTCGGGCGATATTGCCGGAGGGCATGAAGACGTGGGCCGCCATGTCGCGCTGGATAAGCTGCTGGGACGCCGGGCGCGAGAAAGCGAGGTCTGGCAACAGGGCGCGGCGCTTGTTTCCAGCCGTGCAAGTTATGAGATGGTGCAAAAGTCCGCAATGTGCGGTGTGGAAATCCTGTTTGCGGTATCGGCGGCCACAACGCTGGCGGTGGAAGTGGCGGAGCGCTGCAACCTGACGCTGGTCGGGTTCTGCAAGCCGGGAAGGGCAACAATCTATACCCATCCACAGCGATTAATAGTTGATCAATAATTTTGAATGTTTCAGGCAAAACCTTCCGCTTTTAGTTGTTCGGGATGAGGTCTAGTATTTATCTCATCAAGGCACGGTGCCTTATCAAAACAACTTAACGAAAGGGTTTATATCATGAAAAGCATCAAAACTTTTGTCGCTGTAATCGCTCTGGCTGCTTCTTTCGGTTCTTTCGCTGCACAGACTGTGACCGCAACCGCCTCTACCATTGACGGTGCAGAAGCTAAAATCGCGGCACAGGCTCAGGAAGCGGGTGCATCATCCTACAAAATTACCCAGGCATTCACGGGTAACCGCGTACACATGACTGCTGAACTGAATAAATAAGCCAGTCACACCGTCGAAAGAGCGCCCCCGGGGCGCTTTTTTATTTTTTCTCTTTTTTAACAATATCTTTTCTATCCTGAACCTCTACCAGGGAATAAAAAGGCGCGAAGTTTTTACAGGTCAGACGCCAGATCCCGTAATCCCGCTTTTTTGGCGTAAACACGCGATAATTACCTTCACCTACCATCATAAAGCGCGCATTGGGATAGTCGTTGAGAATTCGATATTCATTGTTACAGTAAAACGTATCCCGAGTGTCGTAATCGATTGTCACATTGAGGACGTATTCAAGCACCCGGTTGGTATTGACGTTATAGGCAATAAAGAAGATATAGCCAGCGCAGAAAAGGGGGGCAGAAATCGCCATGACGTTAAACTGAACCGATGAATTCTGCAACAAGGGAAGCGCCATCGTGAATAGCAGAAATACCATGGAAAAGAATAAGGTGCAGAAGATTAAAAAGAATCCAAACGACGTAATTTTATTGAAAGTCGCCTCGTAGGTGACATCCGTGACGTCCATAAAGACCTTTCGCGCCAGTATGTAGCAGATGAAGGAAATTAACAGCCATACACCACGTGTAAGGGTGAAAGCCTTTTTCGCAATTTTCTTTCTGTCATCATCCACGGCGTCCAGATAGAGGGTGATGGAATAGTAGATACATCCCACCGTCCCGATCGCGAGCGTGACGGGTAGCTCCAGGCCATTTCCGGCGAAATATTTAAATGCCACGCACGATGTTAAAAACAGCAGAGAAGACATCAGCGTCGAGCCCGCTATTTTTTTGTATTCACCCCATTCCATTTGGGACAGCTGCAACAGCGTGAGGGGTTTTATGCGTGAGGAAATGATGATAGCGCAGGCTATCAGCATGGCCATCCAGACGAAGACGGGCATCGCTTTACTGTTAAAGGGCGTTATGACAAAAATGGCGCCCGCATAAGCGATAAAATGGACGGCAGTACTATGTCTGATGAGGAATGAGGGTTGTTTTCTGCTTTGCATCGGCGTTTTTCTCCCTGAAAAAGGCTGACGTTCAGGACATCAGGAAACAGATATCAGCGCAATGCATAACGTTTTTTTTTGAGTTCAGTAATTTTGAATGATAATAGCAAATCCTTCCGCTTTTAGTTGTTCGCGATGAGGTCTAGTATTTATCTCATCAAGGCACAGTGCTTTACCTGAACAACTTAATGAAAGGGTTTATATCATGAAAAGCATCAAAACTTTTGTCGCTGTAATCGCTCTGGCTGCTTCTTTCGGTTCTTTCGCTGCACAGACTGTGACCGCAACCGCCTCTACCATCGACGGTGCAGAAGCTAAAATCGCGGCACAGGCTCAGGAAGCGGGTGCATCATCCTACAAAATTACCCAGGCATTCACGGGTAACCGCGTACACATGACTGCTGAACTGAATAAATAAGCCAGTCACACCGTCGAAAGAGCGCCCCCGGGGCGCTTTTTTTAGTTTATACCCGCCACGCGCAGTAGCGCCGTCACTACTGCCGCCGCGATGATCACCACAATCAATGGCATTTTTCGCCACGCCAGAAATACCGCAAACGCCACGCCCAGCACGCGCGCCATCCCGGCGAAATGTTCCCCTTCATAAAATGTGGTCGCCAGTGCCACAGAAAACAGCAACACCGTTGCCGCATCTGACAGCAGTGCCTGAGATCGTTCAGAGAGTGCCAGTCGGTTGCCGAGTTTTGCTCCGCCGAGACGCATCAAATAGGTTCCCGCAGACAAAATGGCGATGCCGAGAATAAAAATCGTCATATTTCCCATTATTTCTTCCTCGCAGCGAGACCGAGTAAAGAGAGCAGCACCGGTAATCCCACCGGGGCAAACGGTACGGCAGCCAGGGATAGCACGGCACCGCTACAGGCGCGGATTAACGTGGTACGGTTTTTAAACGCGGGAACCACTAACGCCAGCAGAATGGCCGGAAAGACCGCATCCAGCCCGATGGTTTCCGGGGCCGGGAGCAGCTTACCGACCATGGCGCCCAGCAAGGCGCCCACCGGCCAGATAATTGCAACGCCTAAACCACATAACCAGTACGCCGCCTTACGCTGCTCGGGCGTTTTTTGCGACAGGCCAAACACCACGCTTTCGTCATTCATAATGTGGCAGCCCAACAGGCTCAGGCCGCGCTTGCCTACCAGTTCACGCACCGTCACGCCAAACGGCACATGGCGTGCGTTGACCAGCAAACCGGCTGCCGCCGCCGCCAGAGGGTTACCGCCGCTGGCCACAATGCCGATAAACATAAATTCCGATGCGCCCGCGAGGACGGTGAGCGAGAGAACAAACGGCACCCAAAGCGGGAAACCGTAGGCCATCGCCAGTGAGCCGTAAGACATCCCGACCACGCCGACCGCGAGGCAAACCAGGATGATTGCTTTTATCGTGTCGCCTTTCAGGCAGGAGAGATGATGCTTCATACAATTTTAGCCATATCGAACGTGTATCCATTATAATGAACGCAACAGAACCGTTTTTCAAGACGAACGATTCGTTCGATTTATAGAACAAAAGGGCCGTTATATGACGCAGCCAATTAGCGTAATCGCCAAAAGCCTGGTGCGAGAACGCCTGCGAACCGGGCTTTCACTGGCGGAAATTGCCCGCCGTGCCGGGATCGCTAAATCCACGCTTTCCCAGCTGGAATCCGGCAACGGCAACCCCAGCCTGGAGACGCTGTGGTCGCTCTGCGTGGCGCTTGATATTCCCTTCGCCCGTTTGCTGGAGCCACAGTTGCCGAGCACGCAGGTGATCCGCCGTGGTGAAGGAACGAAAGTGGTTGCCGGACAGGCAAACTATGAAGCCATACTGCTGGCTGCGTGCCCGCCAGGCGCGCGACGGGATGTCTATCTCCTGATGACCCAGCCGGGTGCAGACCGCATTTCTCAGCCGCATTCGCCTGGCTCGGTAGAACATATTATCGTCATGCAGGGAAGGGCCCTGGTCGGCCTGCTGGATGCGGCAGAGGAGCTCGCCGCCGGGGATTACATCTGTTACCCCGCCGACCAGCCGCACATTTTTAAGGCGCTGGAGCCAGACACGCATGCGTTGCTGGTGGCGGAACAAAATTAACGTAGATACGGAAAATCATGTCGCTTAAAGCCATTGCCAAAGAGCTGGGACTCTCCATTACGACCGTCAGCCGCGCCCTCAACGGCTATGACGACGTCTCTGCTGAGACGCGCGCCCGCGTGGAAGCCGAGGCTCAGCGCCGTGGTTACCGACCTAACACCTTCGCCCGTCGCCTGAAGATGGGCAAAATTGACGCGGTCGGGCTGGTGTTTCCCGTACATCCTGTTCCGCTCAATAACAGCGTATTTATGGACATGGTCGGCGAAATTAGCCACGAACTGGCGCGACATGAGATCGACTTACTGCTCATTGCCGATGACGATCTGGCGGATAAGCACAGCTATATGCGCATGGTACAGAGCCGGCGCGTCGACGCGCTGATTGTGGCGCATACGCTGGATCGCGATCCGCGGCTTGAGCAGCTGCAGGCCGCTGGGTTCCCTTTCCTGGCGCTTGGGCGCAGCCAGCTGCCGCAGCCTTACGCGTGGTTTGATTTCGATAACTATGCCGGTACGTACAATGCTACCCGTTGGCTGATTGAGAAAGGCCATCAGCGTATTGCGCTGCTCGGCGAAAGCAATAATCAGGCATTTATCACCCAGCGCCGTCAGGGCTATCTGGACGCTCTGCGGGAAGCCGGGCTTTCCAGCGAATGGCTGCGCGCCATGCCGCCGTCGCGCCGCGTGGGATATGCCACCACGAAAGAACTGCTTGCCCTGCCGCAACCGCCCACGGCGATCATTACTGACTGCAACACCCACGGCGACGGGGCGGCGATGGCGCTCGAACAGCTGGGGCGTTTATCCGGCGACAACGCCGTGTCGCTGGTGGTCTACGACGGACTGCCGCAGGACAGTATCGTCGATACCGACGTGGCGTCGGTGATCCAGTCCACCCGTCAGGGTGTCGGAAAACAGATTGCCGACATGGTCCGCCGGCTAATTAACGGCGACGATATTGCGCAGCTTCAGGTGCTCTGGCAACCGGAATTCTCCCCCGGCCAGACGGCCTGAATATCTCCATTTTCTAAACCCGATCACAAATCCGAAACGTTTTGGTTTGTATCCGAAACGTTTCGGATCAAAACTCAAGGCATCCCATGACAGGAGATGTCTGATGCAAGATTCTATTTTACGACTTGAAAGCGCGACGGTAGATGTGGTGATAAAAACGCGCCCGTTTGCCGAAATTATTTACTGGGGGCCGCATCTTCAGCACTTTTTGCCGCAAAATGCTGAAACCCTTTCCCGGCCCGTTGCTAACGGCAGGCTGGATGTCGATTCTCCGGTTACGCTGATGGCTGAACTCGGGCATGGCCTGTTTGGCTCGCCGGGTATTGAGGGGCACCGACAGGGGCTGGACGGTTCCCCGGTATTCAGAACTACGCGGGTACAGCAGGAATTAAACACCCTGACGATTACCGCTGAAGATGACTATGCGGGCCTGCGTCTGACCAGCGAGCTGGCGCTGGACGACAGCGGCGTGCTGGTGGTTCGTCACGGTTTAATGAACCTGAAAGCACGTCCCTGGCAGGTTGACCGCTTTGCCGTCACGCTGCCGGTGGCCGAGCGCGCCCGGGAGGTGATGGCCTTCCACGGACGCTGGATCAGAGAGTTCCAGCCGCACCGCGTAAACCTTGAGCACGACAGCGTTGTGATTGAAAACCGCCGGGGTAAAACCTCCCACGAACACTTTCCTGCACTGATAGCCGGTACGCAATCGTTCAGCGAAATGCAGGGTGACGTCTGGGGCGTGCATCTGGGCTGGAGCGGGAACCATCGCCTGCGCGCGGAAGCGAAAACCGACGGTCGCCGTTATATTCAGGCCGAAGCGCTCTACCTGTCGGGGGAAATGGCGATAGAAGAGGGCGATACGCTCTGGACACCGCGCCTGTATGCCAGCTACTCCCCGCGGGGCCTGAACGGCATGAGCCAGTCTTTCCATCGCTACCTGCGCGACAACGTCATCCGCTTCCCGGAAAATAAACCGCGTCCGGTACACCTCAATACCTGGGAGGGGATCTACTTCAACCACGATCCGGATTACATCATGCGCATGGCCGACGAGGCCGCCACGCTGGGCGTGGAGCGCTTTATTATTGACGACGGCTGGTTCAAAGGCCGCAATGACGACCACGCCGCGCTGGGCGACTGGTATCTGGATGAGAAAAAATATCCGAATGGCCTGACGCCGGTGATTGACCACGTCAAACGGCTCGGCATGGAGTTTGGTATCTGGGTTGAGCCGGAGATGATCAACCCGGACTCCGATCTGTATCGCGCGCATCCTGACTGGGTGCTGGCGCTGCCGGGCTATGCCCAAGCGACCGGGCGTCATCAGCTGGTGCTCAACCTCAACATTCCGCAGGCTTTTGATTATCTTGTGGAACGCATGAGCTGGCTGCTGGGCGAGCATGCGATCGACTACGTGAAGTGGGACATGAACCGCGAGCTGGTGCAGCCGGGACACAACGGTAAAGCCGCCGCCGACGCCCAGACCCGTCAGTTTTACCGGCTGCTGGACGTGCTGGGCGAGCGCTTCCCGCATATTGAATTCGAATCCTGCTCTTCCGGCGGCGGGCGCATTGATTACGAAGTGCTGAGCCGGAGCCATCGCTTCTGGGCGTCCGACAACAACGACGCACTGGAGCGCAGCACCATCCAGCGTGGCATGAGCTATTTTTTCCCGCCGGAGGTGATGGGGGCGCATATCGGTCATCATAAATGCCACGCTACCTTCCGCCAGCACAGCATTGAATTCCGTGGCCTGACGGCGATGTTTGGCCATATGGGGCTGGAGCTGGATCCGCTCACCGTGGACGCGCAGGAGCGCGAGGGGTACCGACATTACGCCGCGCTGCACAAGCAGTGGCGAGAGGTGATCCACCACGGCACCCAATGGCGGATTGATATGCCGGACGCCACCACGCTGGCGCAGGGGATTGTGAGCGAAGACAAGGCGCAGGGGCTATTTATGGTCAGCCAGCTCGCGATGCCGGATTATAGCCTGATGATGCCGCTGCGCATGCCGGGGCTGGAGGCCAGCGCGCAGTACCGCGTCGCGCTGCTCGATCACCCGAATATTCAAATTACGGGCGAAGGCGGGCACACCATGCGCAAGCTGCCGGCGTGGATGGAAACACCGCAAACGGTGAGCGGTGAGTGGCTGATGCAGGCGGGCATTGCGCTGCCGATTCTCGATCCGGAAACCGCCATTCTGATTGGCGTGGAACGCGTGTAAAGGTGATGGGCCGGGAAACTGGCCCTCCGTTGAGGATAAAAATAATGAATACAACAACCTGTACCCACAAAGACAACCCCAATTTCTGGATCTTCGGGCTGTTCTTCTTTCTCTACTTCTTCATCATGGCCACCTGCTTTCCGTTCCTGCCGATCTGGCTGTCGGATATCATCGGCCTGAATAAAACCCATACCGGGATTGTTTTCTCCTGCATCTCGCTGTCGGCCATTGCGTTCCAGCCGGTGCTGGGGGTGATTTCGGACAAGCTGGGGCTGAAAAAACATCTGCTGTGGATAATCTCGGTGCTGTTATTCCTGTTCGCACCGTTCTTCCTGTACGTCTTCGCGCCCCTGCTGAAAACCAGTATCTGGCTGGGGGCGTTGAGCGGCGGGTTATATATCGGTTTTGTCTTCTCGGCGGGATCGGGCGCAATCGAGGCCTACATCGAACGCGTGAGCCGCAACAGTTTCTTCGAATACGGCAAGGCGCGCATGTTCGGCTGTCTCGGCTGGGGGCTATGCGCGTCTACGGGCGGCATCCTGTTCGGCATCGATCCGTCGTATGTATTCTGGATGGGATCAGGGGCCGCATTGCTGTTGATGCTGCTGCTGGTGGTCGCGAAGCCGAAGCCCAACCAGACGGCGCAGGTGATGAACGCCCTGGGAGCCAACCAGCCGCAGATCACTGCCAGAACCGTCTTTAAGCTGTTCCGCCAGCGCAGAATGTGGATGTTCATTCTGTACGTGATTGGCGTTGCCTGCGTGTATGACGTTTTCGATCAGCAGTTTGCCACCTTCTTTAAAACCTTCTTCGCCACGCCGCAGGAAGGCACTCGCGCCTTTGGCTTTGCCACCACGGCGGGGGAAATCTGTAACGCCATCATCATGTTCTGCTCGCCGTGGATCATTAACCGTATCGGCGCGAAAAATACGCTGCTGATCGCCGGGGTGATAATGGCGACGCGTATTATCGGCTCGTCGTTCGCCACCACCGCCGTGGAGGTGATTGCCCTGAAGATGCTGCACGCGCTGGAAGTCCCGTTCCTGCTGGTGGGCGCCTTTAAGTACATCACCGGGGTGTTTGATACCCGACTGTCGGCGACTATCTATCTGATCGGCTTCCAGTTTGCCAAACAGTCGGCGGCGATTTTCCTTTCTGCCTTTGCCGGAAATATGTATGACCGGATCGGTTTCCAGGAGACGTATTTGATGCTGGGCTGTTTCGTACTGGCAATTACGGTAGTGTCGGCGTTTACGTTGAGCAGCAGGCAGGAGATTGCTGCCGCCTCGGGGGCAGCAGCGTTAACACATCAGTCCAGGTAAAACACTTCGGTAAGCTCCGTACTCACCGGGCTGTTATCCGGGTTTGACGGCATAACGTCGCCCATATGTTCCCACCAGCGCTGGCAGACGTCGGTATTCGCTACCGCGCGCCAGCGCTCCTCCGATTCAATCTCCACGGTCGCAAACAGCAGGTTGCGTGCTTTGTCGAGATAAATGGCGTAGCGGTGCGCGCCGTGGTCTTTCAGCACCGCTTCAAGCTCGGGCCATATGGGGTTATGGCGACGCGCATACTCCTCGTGCGCGTCCGGGTTTACCTGCATCACAAACGCTTTGCGGATCATCATGCCTCCAGTCGCTTTCGCGGACGGCTATGGGTACAAATCCAGTGCCGACTGCATCGGCGTAACGCCAAAGCGTTTACCGAGTGCAATCAGCTCTTCCCGGGTAATGGTCTGCTTCATACCGCCCATGGAATAGACCTTCACCAGCACTTCAGCTGATTTTTCAGCGGTATCGATCAGGCCGAAAGTTTCATCCAGCGTCGGGCCGCTGCCGAAAACGCCGTGGAACGGCCACAGCACCAGAGAATGCTTTTGCATCTCTTTGGCGGTTGCCTGGCCGATCTCGTCGGTACCGGGCACCATCCACGGCAGAATGCCGACACCGTCCGGGAAGACCACCAGGCACTCGGTGCTGCCTTCCCACAGCTTGCGGGTGATGAGATCGGCGTTGTTTTCCAGCACGTAGGTCAGGGCAATCAAATTGGTGGCGTGGCAGTGCATGATGACGCGGTCTTTACCGTGGGTCGCCTTGATGCGCTGGCAGTGCGAGAGGAAGTGCGCTGGCAGTTCAGAGGTGGGCACTGCCTCGTCCGTGAGCCCCCAAAGAATGTGGTAGCCCGCGCCGTCGCTGTCCACCCTCACGACGCCGAGATTGGCCTGCGGGTCGAGCTGGACGTTGCGAAAGAACTTGCCGGATCCGGTGACGATAAACGGCGTGTTAGCGAGCAGCGGCATCGGCTGGCTCAGGGCGATATAGCGCGGTTTTTGATGGAAATCAGCGGTGTACGGCTCGATGTCGGCATCGTCCAGGCGCAGCGTCAGGTTGCCGCCGTTACGCTCATCCCACCCTTTCAACCAGGCGTCAGAGGTGGCTTTAATCATGCCCTGGACGAACCAGGAATGGGTGATGGTCTGCATACTGTGGTTCCTTTGAAAATGCCGGGTGGCGCTATGCTTACCCGGCCTACTTATACTGCGGGGAGGGTTGAATCACCCGCGTGTGCTCAACACGTCTTTCTCATACGCCCGCACGTTCTCCAGCCACTGGCTGCCTGTTGGTACGTCGTTGCGCTGACAGTACATTTCCCACACGGCCTGCCACGGCAGCGATTTCTGCTCTTCCAGCAGCGCCAGGCGGGCCGTGTAGTCACCTTCCTGCTCCAGCTGTTTCAGTGCTTCAGTGGGCTCCAGCAGGGCACGAAGCAGCGCTTTCTTCATGTTGCGGGTGCCGATAACCCACGCCGCGATGCGGTTGATGGAGGCGTCAAAGAAGTCGAGGCCAATATGAACGCGGTCGAACAGGTCGTGGCGAACGATCTCGCTGGCAATGGCCTGCGTTTCGTCATCCAGCAACACCACATGGTCGCTGTCCCAGCGCACCGGACGGCTGACGTGCAGCAGCAGGCGCGGCACGTAGAGCATGGCGGCAGAGATTTTGTCGGAGATGACCTCCGTCGGGTGGAAGTGCCCGGCATCCAGACACAGGGCAGTCTGGCGGCTGGTGGCGTAACCCATATAGAACTCGTTCGAGCCGACGGTATAACTCTCCGCGCCAATGCCGAACAGCTTGCTCTCCACGGCATCAATATGGTGGGCCGGGTTAAGCTTCTCGCTAATGGCTTCATCCAGTGCAGCCAGCAGGCGCTGGCGCGGGGCGAGGCGGTCAATGGTGACGTCCTTCATGCCGTCCGGGATCCAGATATTCATCACCGACGGGGTGCCAAGCTGTTCACCAAACCAGGCTGAAACGCGGCGGCAGGCCTTCACGTGGTCGATCCAGAACTGACGGATCTCGTGACTGGCATGGGCGAGGGTAAAGCCGTCAGCGCTGAGCGGGTGCGAGAAGCAGGACGGGTTGAAGTCCAGGCCCAGACCGTTGGCTTTTGCCCACGCCACCCAGTTTTTAAAGTGTTTCGGCTGGATTTCATTACGCGCGACCGGCTCGTCGGATTCCAGATAAATCGCGTGCAGGTTCAGGCGCTTCGGACCGGGTATCAGGCTGAGCGCCAGCGTCAGATCGGCGCGCAGTTCGGTCGCGTTGCGCGCTTTCCCGGGATAGTTACCGGTTGCCTGAATACCCCCCGTCAGGGAACCGCCTGGGTTTTCGAAGCCGGCGACGTCATCGCCCTGCCAGCAATGCATGGAGACCGGCAGACGGTCGAGCTGACGCAGTGCCGCTTCGACATCCACGCCGACGGCGGCGAAACGCTGTTTAGCCAGGTTCCAGGCTTGTTCAAGTTGAGTGGTCATGCGCAAAGCTCCTTAGTCAGTCGGTTTTGCTGAAACTGCGTCCGGTAGCGGGCAATTTCATGGCAGGGATCGGGAAGGAACGTGGTCAGGCTGCCGCTGGCGGTGACTACCGAGCGGAAATCGTCCACGCTGGCCAGTTCGTCAAGGGTCATCAGCTGAATGCCGATATTGCCGAGCGTGGAGGCCTCGACCGGGCCCGCCACCACGGTGATGCCGCAGGCATCGGCACAAAGCTGGTTTAACAGCGCGTTCTGGCAACCGCCGCCAACAATATGCAGCGTGTTGAACGGTCTGCCGCGAAGGCTGGCCAGCTCGCTCAGCACATCCGCATAAAGCAGGGCAAGGCTGTCAAAAATACAGCGCGCCAGTTCGGCCGGGCTTGATGGTACAGGCT
Organism: Enterobacter cloacae complex sp. IR5458; assembly: GCF_049238025.1. Taxonomy (NCBI): domain Bacteria; kingdom Pseudomonadati; phylum Pseudomonadota; class Gammaproteobacteria; order Enterobacterales; family Enterobacteriaceae; genus Enterobacter; species Enterobacter cloacae complex sp. IR5458. The sequence goes on along the minus strand of NZ_JBMKIF010000025.1, from coordinate 56,405 downwards.
GTCCGGCCTCGCGGCAGGCGGCCTGGATCTCGGTGCTCATGTGCGCCGGATTGATAAAGCGATCGTCATTGGGATGAATCAGGAACGTACAGGCTTTGCGCTTTTCGGTGTCGGCGATAAGCCCGGGCAGATCGGTAATTTTCTGCTCCTTAAGCACCCGCTGGAGCAGCCACAACCCCATAATGTTCTTTAACACCCGATAGCGCCCTTCGGCCCCGCCTTCGTTGGTGATATTTGCGGCCATTGCCTCCTCGCTGACGTAAGGCGTTTTGCTTTCAAAGCCCATCAGCGACCAGGTGCCGGAAGAGAGATAGGCGGCATCTTTACCGCAAAGCGGCGAGGCAATAACCGCGCTGGCGGTATCGTGGCTCGCCACGGCAACGACCGGGATCGCATTCCCCTGCGGGCACACCCACTGGCCGATGACGTTGCCGGGATGGGTCGGCGTACCGAACCACGCCGGGGATGCGCCCGTCCAGGCCAGCAGGTGCTCATCCCAGTTATCCGAGTTGATGTTGACCAGCTGGGTGGTGGTGGCGTTGGTATATTCCCAGTTCATGTTGCCGGTCAGGCGATAGCTCAGATAGTCCGGGATCAGCAGCACATGGGCAACGTCTGCTGCCAGCCCTGGCTGCTGCTCGACCAGCGCGCGCAGCTGATACAGCGTGTTAAACGGCAGAAACTGTATGCCGCTGCGCCCGTAGATATCATCCTTACCGAGCCGGGCGATGGCGTGCGCCATCAGGCCATCCGTGCGGCTGTCGCGGTAGGAGACGGGCAGGCCAACGCGAGCGCCGCTGCTGTCCAGCAAGACATAATCGACGCCCCAGGTATCTATGCCGATGCTGTCGATGAGGATCCCGCTATCGCAGACTTTTTTGAGCCCGGTACGGATCTCCGTCTCAAGTTCATCAATGTTCCAGGTATCAAAGCCGTCCTGTTTTTGCAGGCAGTTCGCAAAACGATGCATCTCGCGAAGGGAAAGGGTGTGCTGGTCGCAGTCCCAGGTGGCGAGCATTACACGGCCGCTGGATGCGCCTAAATCCACAGCGACACAATGGCGAAAGGTCATGGTCGGATCCTTCTTGAAATCATTAGCGCTGAGTGTAAAAAAGGGGCGAAAAGACCACCTTCTCGCCACTGACAGTCCGCAACCCGCGCTGGCAAGAAAGCAAAGATGAACGTGAGGGGGTTCACACTTTTCCGCGAAGGCGCGCCGTTCAGCCACTGTGACGTTGACCGCAATTCCGGATCTTTCCCGCTTATTCTTGAAAAACAGGCAGGTTTTGCGGCGTTTGCTGTCGAAAATTTAAGGTGAGGGTGAGAGGCCTTATTTACTATTTTGAGAACATTTCTCATTGGTGGGGGGCGTTATGACCATACTGCACAGCGTGGACTTTTTTCCGGCGGGTGGCTCGCCTGTGGCGATAGAGCCGCGGCTGCCGCAGGCGGCTTTCCCGGAGCATCATCATGATTTTCATGAAATCGTGATTGTTGAGCATGGCACGGGCATCCATGTCTTTAACGGTCAGCCCTACACCATCAGCGGCGGCACAGTCTGCTTTGTGCGCGACCACGATCGGCATCTGTATGAGCATACCGACAACCTGTGCCTGACGAACGTGCTCTATCGATCCCCGGACGCGTTCCAGTTTCTCGCGGGGCTTCATCAGCTACTGCCGCAGGAGAAGGAAGGACATTATCCGTCGCACTGGCGCGTGAATCAGGCCACGCTGCAGCAGGTTCGCCAGATTTTGCTCCAGATGGAGCAGAGTCAGGACGGACAGGAGATGCATGCGCTCGCCACGCGCGAGATGTTGTTTATGCAGCTGCTGGTGGCGTTGCGCCGCAGTAACCCGGTGGAGGGGGAGAGCAGCGAAGCCCGCCTGAACCAGCTGATGGCCTGGCTGGAGGAACATATTGCCGAGGATATCTGCTGGGAAATGCTGGCGAGTCATTTTTCACTCTCCCTGCGCACCCTGCACCGCCAGCTTAAGCAGCGAACCGGGCAGACGCCCCAGCGTTACCTTAACCGTCTGCGGCTGATAAAAGCGCGCCACCTGCTTCGCCACAGTGATGAAAGCGTCACGGATATCGCTTATCGCTGCGGTTTCGGCGACAGTAACCACTTTTCGACGCTGTTTCGTCGGGAATTCAGCTGGTCTCCGCGTGATATTCGCCAGGGGAGGGACACCTCACTACAGTAACGCGAGCCCAGTCAACGTTTTGCTGCCGTAAAGCGGGTAATAATGTCAGGTTTTCGCCGTTGAGGTGGTGATGTGGCCGCACCGTTAATTCTTCGCAAAGATGACTTTTTTGCCTCCGCTGAACAAGCTGTTGCGGTGGCGGATCGCTATCCGCAAAACGTCTTTGCTGAACACACGCACGAATTTTATGAGCTGGTGCTGGTGTGGCGCGGCAACGGTCTGCACATTCTCAACGATCGGCCTTACCGGATTACCCGGGGGGATCTGTTTTACATTCGTGCCGAAGATAAACACGCCTACGCCTCGGTGAATGACCTGGTGTTACAGAACGTTATCTACTGCCCCGATCAGCTCAGCCTTAACGTTGACTGGGCAGCATGCATTCCCGGCTTCAACGGTGCGAAAGGCTCGCCGCACTGGCGTTTAAGCAGCAGCGGCATGACTGCCATCCGTCAGGCCATTTCCCTCCTTGAACAGGAGAGCTATAAAATCGATCCGCTGGCTAACCCGATGGCGGAGATCCTCTTCGCACAGCTGGTGATGATGCTTAAACGGCATCGCTACGAGACGGATAACCCCTCCGCCACGCAGCAGGAGACCCTGCTCGATAAGCTGATTGCCACGCTGGCGGCCAGCCTGAATAAAAGCTTTGTTCTGGAAAAGTTCTGCGAGCAGGAGCAGTGCAGCGAACGTGCCCTGCGTCAGCAGTTCCGTACCCAGACGGGCATGACGGTAAATCACTATTTGCGCCAGCTGCGCATTTGCCACGCCCAGTATTTGCTCCAGCATACAGAGTTCATGGTCAGTGATGTGGCAATGCGCTGCGGCTTTGAGGACAGTAACTACTTTTCGGTGGTCTTTAATCGCGAGGTAGGGATGACGCCGGTGCAATGGCGTCATCACAGTCGCAGGGCGGCGTAATCAGTTCGCCATACCGAGGCCGACAATGTTGGCCGCAATGATAATCACCACGCAGCCCAGGCTCAGAACGCCCACCGGTCGGCGTCCGGCATTGTTCCACTCCCTCAGGATGAGACCCACCAGTCCGCCGCACAGCACGTAGAAGCTCATGTGCAGCATCCAGCTCATATAGTCATATTGTGCCGGGATGCTGGCGTGTCCCCAGGCGTAGAAAAAGAATTGCAGGTACCACATCAGTCCGCCGAGCGCCGAAAGCAGTACGTTGGTGATGATGACCCGTTTTGCCAGTGAGAAGTCGGCTTTTAGTGACAAACTCTCAACTTTTGCCAGACGAATTACGCAATAGCCGAGGTTAACCAGTGCACCGCCGCCCATGATCACCACGTAGCTGGGCAGCGCCACGTACAGCGGGTCGACGCCCAGCGCGGCTGCCGCCTCGTGCATCGGTTTGGCGGCGTTCATGGCAAACGACATTCCGGCGGAGAAGATGCCGCACATTACCGCCAGCAGCAGACCCTTTTTCAGGTTAAAGTCCTCGGCTTTAATGCCCATCTTGCGCTCTTTCAACTGGCCCGCGCGGGTCACTATTCCGACGCCAATAACCGCTACCAGCACGCCCAGCAGCGTCATTCTGCCGCCTTCGGTATTCAGTAACACGTCGAGGTTACCGTTGAGGATGGGCGTCATCAGAGTGCCGACAATCAGCGTGATGCCAATCGCGATGCCGATCCCCATCGACATGCCGAGATAGCGCATGGTGAGGCCATAGTTAATATTGCCGATGCCCCACATGGCACCAAACAGAAACACTGGCAGCAGAGTGGAGGCGTTAAAAGAGGAGAAGTAGCCCCAGAAATCCGGGAGTAGCATGGCGCTGATGGCCCAGGGAAGCAGGATCCAGGAGACCACACCGCCAACCGACCACATGGTTTCCCATGACCACTGCCTGACTTTTTTAAACGGAGCATAGAAGCAGGCTGCACTGGCCGCACCTATCAAATGCCAGAAAATACCCATCGTAATCGCATGATTCATGTTTACGTCCTCATCGTTTTTATCGGTCAATGGCATCCCACCGACCCGATGAGTGTAAAAATTAAGCAGAACGACCACCTTCGGGAGGCTGCCGCACTTTGGTTTTAAATGGCAATCAACGCGTTAAGCGCGTGAGCAGATTCACATTTTCACGCTTCATCAGAAAAGGAATGACCTTACAAAAACTACGGCATTGATAATCATTTTCAATATCATTTAATTAACTATAATGAACCAACTGCTTACGCGGCATTAACAGCTGTGCCGCCCGACAATAATGGAGAGGATTATGAGTTATACACTGCCATCCCTGCCGTATGCCTACGACGCACTGGAACCGCATTTCGACAAGCAGACGATGGAAATCCATCACACTAAACACCACCAGACCTATGTGAACAACGCGAATGCTGCGCTGGAAAGCCTGCCAGAGTTCGCTAACCTGTCTGCTGAAGAACTGATCACTAAACTGGACCAGCTGCCAGCGGACAAGAAAACCGTTCTGCGTAACAACGCGGGCGGCCACGCTAACCACAGCCTGTTCTGGAAAGGCCTGAAAACCGGTACCACCCTGCAGGGCGACCTGAAAGCGGCTATCGAGCGCGACTTCGGCTCCGTTGACAACTTCAAAGCGGAATTCGAAAAAGCCGCTGCAACCCGTTTCGGCTCTGGCTGGGCGTGGCTGGTTCTGAAAGGTGACAAACTGGCGGTGGTTTCCACTGCTAACCAGGACTCCCCGCTGATGGGTGAAGCGATCTCTGGCGCATCCGGCTTCCCGATCCTGGGTCTGGACGTGTGGGAACACGCTTACTACCTGAAGTTCCAGAACCGTCGCCCTGACTACATCAAAGCGTTCTGGGATGTGGTGAACTGGGACGAAGCAGCAGCGCGTTTCGCCGCTAAAAAATAAGGTTGCATTGACGCCTGTGAGAAGCGAGTCTGATGACTCGCTTTTTTTGTATCTGCGTAATGGAGGCAGCGATGCATTACCCGGTGAATGTGTTTACAGGCAAGGTAAGGGAGTACGACGGCAGCCGCCCGAGCGCCATCGCGAAAGTGCAGGTTGACGGTGAACTGACCTTAACCGACCTTGGGCTGGCAGGCGATGAGCAGGCCGAAAAGAAAATCCACGGCGGGCCGGATCGCGCGCTGTGTCACTATCCTCGCGAGCACTATCAGCACTGGAAAACCGAATTTCCTGACCAGGCGGACCTCTTCGTCGCGCCTGCATTTGGTGAGAATCTCTCGACGGAAGGGCTGACGGAAAAGAATGTGTTTATCGGCGATATTTATCGCTGGGGCGACGCCCTGATTCAGGTGACGCAGCCTCGCTCGCCGTGCTTCAAGCTCAACTACCACTTCGGCATTCAGGATATGTCGGCCCAGCTACAAAGCGCGGGTAAAACCGGCTGGCTGTACCGTGTGGTGCTGGCCGGGCAGGTTTCGGCGGATGCGCCGCTTGAGCTGGCTTCGCGCCTGAGCGACGTGTCGGTGTATGACGCCTGCGCCATCGCCTGGCATATGCCGTTTGATGATGAACAATATCATCGGTTGCTGTCTGCGGCGGGGTTATCGACCAGCTGGACCAGAACGATGCAGAAGCGGCGGTTAAGCAACAAGATCGAAGATAATTCGCGGAGATTGTGGGGAAAATAGTGCTCCGCAGAAAGTAGGCCGGGTAAGGCGAAGCCGCCACCCGGCACATACCGTTACGAACGCTTATACAACGGCAGCCACAGCGTTAACCGCAACCCGCCCAGCGGGCTGTCGTCAGCTTTCACCCAGCCGCGATGCTGTTGCATGGCGGTTTCAACAATTGCCAGACCCAAACCTGTACCGCCGGATTCACGGTCGCGCGCTTCGTCAGTACGGTAGAACGGACGGAAAATCTGCTCCCGATCTTCAGGGCTGACGCCAGGACCGTCGTCATCCACGATAACGGTGATCCCGTCTTTATCTACCGAGAACGCCACCTCAATCTTGGTATGCGAGTAGCGCAGAGCATTACGCACAATATTCTCCAGCGCGCTTTCCAGCGTGTTGGGGTTGCCGTACAGCGGCCATGGACCCGGCGGGAAGTTGACGGTGAACGATTTGCCCATCTGTTCCGCTTCGAACGCCGCGTTGTCCAGCACCTCATGCCACAGGTGATTGGCTTTCACCGTTTCGCTGACCAGCGCGTTTTTCTGCTGGTTGCGTGACATCACCAGCAGGTCATTGATCATGCTGTCCAGGCGGTGAGCTTCCGTTTCAATACGTTCCAGCTCTTTACTTTCCCCACTGCGGCGGCGCAACAGCGCGGTGCCAAGCTGCAAACGCGTAAGCGGGGTGCGCAGCTCGTGCGAGATGTCCGATAACAGACGCTGCTGTGCGGTCATCATTCGATCGAGCGCGCTGACCATCTGGTTAAAACTGGTCCCGGCGGCAAGGAATTCCTGTGGCCCCGCTTCCAGCTCAGGGTGTTGTCGCAGGTTACCCTGCGCCACTTCATCGGCGGCGTTTTTCAGCTTACGTGCGGGTTTTGCCAGACTCCACGCCAGCCATAACAGCAGCGGCGAGCTGACCAGCATGGTAACAATCAGCAGCAGGAGCGGACGGTCAAACAGCAGGTTGATGAAATCGGACTGGGAACTGCTCGCAGGGCGAATCAAATAGAGCTGGTAATTGTCTTCCCCATCCCGTACCGAGAAAGGACCGACCATCTCTACCCGACCATATTTCTTTTTCTGTGGGTGATCGGCATTATCCGCCTGGCCAATAAAGTTACGGATAATCTGCATTTCATTGCGATCGGCCCCAATGACGCGGCCTTCGCTGGTGACCAGCAAAAGGCGTTGCCCGGGCGGCGCCCACTTGTCGATAGCGCGAAACAGCCTGCGCCACCACATCAAATCGTTCGGCGGATCGTTTGCCAGCTCCGCTTCAACATGCTGCTCGATCATCACGCCCTGACGTTGCTCGCTGTCAAGAAGCTCCGTCATCTGGCGTGAGTCGAGTTTTGGCAACATCAACACGAGCATTAAAACCAGGGCCAGCGTCAGCCAGAAGATGGCAAAGATGCGGGCGGTTAAGCTGCCTATCATGAAGCGGAAACCATCAGATAGCCGCGACCACGCAGGGTTTTAAACCATGGGTGACCGTCTTTACGCTCCGGCAGCTTGCGGCGCAGGTTAGAGATGTGCATGTCGATGGCGCGGTCAAACGGGGTAAGACGTTTGCCCAGCACTTCCTGACTCAGGTGTTCACGCGATACCACCTGGCCGAGGTGCTGCGCCAGCAGATAAAGCAGGGTGAACTCTGTGCCGGTCAACTCCAGGGTCTGACCGTCGAAGCTCGCTTCCTGACGACCTGGGTTCAGGCTAAGGGAGTCCACTTCCAGCGTGGGTGAGCTGTTGTCGGTATTCTGCTGCTGCTCGCTCCAGTGGGAACGGCGCAGGATAGCGCGAATACGGGCCACCAGTTCACGATCGTTGAACGGTTTCGGTAAATAGTCATCCGCACCCAGCTCAAGGCCGAGAACGCGGTCAAGTTCGCTGCCGCGGGCGGTCAGCATGATAACGGGGGTCTGGTGTGTCTGGCGAAGCTCTTTCAGCGTATCAATACCGTTTTTCTTCGGCATCATGACGTCGAGCAAAAGTAAATCGATGCTGTCGTCAAGGAGACTCAGCGCCTGCTCGCCATCATGGGCAACCAGGACGTTGAAACCTTCCATGTCGAGCAACTCCTTTAAAAGGGATGTGAGCTCTCGGTCATCATCAACTAACAGGATTTTATTCATTGTTTAAATACCTCCGAGGCAGAAATTACGACATCAAGGCTATCTAATCCATGACTTTACGTTGTTTTACACCCCCTGACGCATGTTTGCAGCCTGAATCGTAGACTGTCTCTCGTTGAATCGCGACACGAAAGATTTTGGGAGCAAGTGATGCGCAAAGTTACCGCTGCCGTCATGGCCTCAACGCTGGCGTTCAGTGCGTTTAGCCAGGCCGCTGTAGCTATCAACGGCGATACCGGTCCCTCACCAGAGGGCGCAACGCAGCTCAGTAGCCAAAGCCATATGTTTGACGGCATAAGTTTAACCGAACATCAGCGTCAACAGATGCGAGATCTGATGCAGAGGGCACGACACGACCAGCCCCCTGTTAATGTTAGCGAAATGGAGACAATGCACCGCCTTGTCACCGCAGAAAATTTTGACGAAAGCGCTGTACGCGCTCAGGCCGAAAAAATGGCAGAGGAACAGGTTGCCCGCCAGGTAGAGATGGCGAAGGTCCGTAACCAGATGTTCCACCTGCTAACGCCCGAGCAGCAAGCGGTTTTGAACACCCGACATCAGCAACGAATGGACCAGTTGCGTGAGGTTGCACGGATGCAGCGAAGCCTGGATGCGACGCTTTTCAGTAGCAATAGCAGTACCCGTAGTAACCAGTAAACCCTGTTTTCCTTGCCATAGACACCATCCCTGTCTTCCCCCACATGATGTGGGGGTTTTTTTTGCCCCGCATTCTGATTTGTTAACCGTTTATTCATCCTCCGTCCCCCTATGCTTCCGTTATACTAGCGGCAAGACATGACAGGAGCGTTTATGAATCAATCCTATGGAAGGCTGGTAAGCCGGGCCGCTATTGCGGCAACCGTTGTGGCGTCTGGCCTGTTACTGATTAAAATCTTTGCCTGGTGGTATACCGGTTCGGTCAGTATTCTGGCGGCGCTGGTGGATTCGCTAATGGATATTGCCGCCTCGCTAACCAACCTGCTGGTGGTGCGCTATTCACTGCAGCCCGCGGATGAAGAGCACACGTTTGGGCACGGTAAAGCGGAGTCGCTGGCCGCGCTGGCGCAAAGCATGTTTATTTCCGGTTCTGCACTGTTCCTGTTTTTGACCGGCATTCAGCATCTCGTCTCGCCGACACCGATGAACGATCCCGGCGTGGGCGTAGTGGTGACGGTCGTTGCACTTATAAGCACACTTGTTCTGGTAACGTTCCAGCGCTGGGTGGTTCGCAAAACGCAAAGCCAGGCTGTACGGGCGGATATGCTTCATTATCAATCTGATGTTATGATGAATGGGGCAATTCTTATTGCGCTGGGCCTGGCCTGGTATGGCTGGCACAGGGCCGATGCGCTATTTGCGTTAGGTATCGGCATCTATATTTTGTATAGCGCCTTACGGATGGGGTATGACGCGGTGCAATCGTTGCTTGACCGGGCCCTTCCGGACGCAGAACGCAATGAAATTTTTTCTCTTGTGACCTCCTGGCCTGGCGTCAGCGGTGCACACGATCTTCGAACGCGGCAGTCAGGGCCGACCCGCTTTATTCAGATTCATATTGAAATGGAAGACAACCTGCCACTGGTACAGGCTCACGTGATTGCTGAGCAGGTCGAGCAGGCAATTTTGCAGCGTTTTCCTGGTTCAGACGTCATTATTCACCAGGATCCCTGCTCGGTTGTACCCGGACACGTGGGGCTTTCGTAATTGGTTGTAAAAAAGTGAGCCAGGCCAGCATTTTGTGTATAAATTACCGCCATTTGGTCTGACCTGAATCAATTCAGCTGGAAGGGATTGATATACTATTTGCAGTATTCGTTGGTCGATAAGTTTCTTCCGGCAACAGATTTCAATTTTGCATTCCTAAGTTCAGAGGTAGTCATGATTAAGAAAATCGGTGTGTTGACAAGCGGCGGTGATGCGCCGGGCATGAACGCGGCAATTCGTGGTGTTGTCCGTGCAGCGCTGACGGAAGGTCTGGAAGTTTTTGGTATCTATGATGGTTACCTGGGTCTGTATGAAGATCGTATGGTTCAGCTCGACCGTTACAGCGTGTCCGACATGATTAACCGTGGCGGTACCTTCCTTGGGTCTGCGCGCTTCCCGGAATTCCGTGACGAACACATCCGTGAAGTGGCTATCGAGAACATGAAAAAACGCGGTCTGGACGCGCTGGTGGTTATCGGCGGTGACGGCTCTTACATGGGTGCAAAACGTCTGACCGAAATGGGTTTCCCGTGCATCGGTCTGCCGGGCACCATCGACAACGACATCAAAGGTACTGACTACACTATCGGCTTCTTTACTGCACTGGGTACCGTTGTTGAAGCGATCGACCGTCTGCGCGATACCTCGTCTTCTCACCAGCGTATCTCTATCGTTGAAGTGATGGGGCGTTACTGCGGTGACCTGACCCTGGCCGCGGCGATTGCCGGTGGTTGTGAGTTCGTGGTGGTCCCGGAAGTGGAATTCAGCCGTGAAGATCTGGTCGCTGAAATCAAAGCCGGCATCGCGAAAGGTAAAAAACACGCGATCGTGGCTATCACCGAGCACATCTGTGACGTTGACGAGCTGGCGAAGTACATCGAAACCGAAACCAAACGCGAAACGCGCGCGACGGTTCTGGGCCACATTCAGCGTGGCGGTTCCCCTGGCCCTTATGACCGTATTCTGGCGTCCCGCATGGGTGCATACGCTATCGAGCTGCTGCTGCAGGGCCACGGCGGCCGTTGCGTCGGTATTCAGAACGAAAAACTGGTTCACCATGACATCATCGACGCGATTGAAAACATGAAGCGTCCGTTCAAAGGTGACTGGCTGGACTGCGCGAAAAAACTGTACTGATCGGCTCTGTTGCCCGGTGGCAAGGTAAATGCAAAACGGTAACCCTTGGGTTACCGTTTTTTATGTTTGCTCCCTCTCCCGTGGGAGAGGGTTGGGGTGAGGGCATCTGGCTGCTCACATTCTTCTTTTTATTCCTCTACGTTATAGCCAATCTTTTTTTATTCTTTAATCATCGAATCGCTTTCTGGCACGCTGCATTCATCAAAACACTACACAAGAGAGCCGGGCGATGAATAAATGGGGCGTGGGTTTAACATTATTGCTGGCATCGGCCAGCGTTCTGGCGAAGGACATCCAGTTACTGAACGTGTCTTACGACCCGACGCGTGAGCTGTACGAGCAGTACAACAAAGCATTTGCGGCGCACTGGAAACAGGAAACTGGCGACAATGTCGTGGTTCGCCAGTCTCACGGCGGCTCCGGTAAACAGGCGACCTCCGTCATCAACGGTATCGAAGCCGACGTGGTGACCCTTGCGTTGGCCTACGATGTCGACGCCATTGCCGAGCGTGGTCGTATCGACAAAAACTGGATCAAACGCCTGCCGGATAACTCTGCGCCATACACCTCGACCATCGTCTTCCTGGTACGTAAAGGCAACCCGAAACAGATTAAAGACTGGAACGACCTGGTAAAACCGGGCGTGTCAGTGATTACACCAAACCCGAAAAGCTCCGGCGGCGCTCGCTGGAACTACCTGGCGGCCTGGGGTTACGCGCTGCATCACAACAACGGTGACCAGGCCAAAGCGCAGGAGTTCGTGAAAGCGCTGTACAAAAACGTCGAAGTGCTGGACTCCGGCGCGCGTGGCGCCACCAACACCTTCGTCGAGCGCGGTATCGGCGACGTGCTGATCGCATGGGAAAACGAAGCCCTGCTGGCCACCCACGAGCTGGGCAAAGACAAGTTCGAGATCGTCACCCCCAGCGAATCCATCCTGGCAGAGCCGACCGTTTCCGTGGTCGACAAAGTGGTTGATAAGAAAGGGACAAAAGCGGTGGCGGAAGCCTACCTGAAATATCTCTACTCGCCTGAAGGCCAGGAAATTGCGGCGAAAAACTTCTATCGTCCACGCGATGCGGCTGTTGCGAAGAAATACAATGGTGAATTCCCGAAACTGAAGCTCTTCACCATTGATGATGTGTTCGGCGGCTGGACCAAAGCGCAGAAAGAGCACTTCTCTAACGGTGGCACTTTCGACCAGATTAGCCAGCGCTAAGTGTTATCAAACGGCACGGTGACCCGGTGTGAGAAATCCACCGGGTTTTTTATTTGGTCATCATTTTGCGTTACTCTTTCGCCTCTATCGAAAACAGGGAACGCGTTGTGAAAAAAATTATCTTATTGATCCTTATTATCATCGCCCTTGCCGCTGGCGGCGTGTACTGGATAAAAGCGGGTAATCCGAATGCGTTGCGTCATATCGTTCTCGATCAGTGCCTGCCTAATCAACTGCAACACCGTAACCCGGCACCCTGCGCACAGGTGAAGCCTGATGCGGGCTATGTCGTATTTAAAGACCGCAACGGGCCGTTGCAGTATCTGCTGATGCCGACATACCGCATTAATGGAACCGAAAGCCCGCTCCTGACCGAGCCTCACACGCCAAACTTTTTCTGGCTGGCGTGGCAGTCGCGCAACTTTATGACCCTGAAGCGGGGAGCTGAGGTGCCAGACAGCGCCATTTCACTGACGATTAACTCGCCGACTGGCCGTACGCAGAACCATTTCCATATTCATATCTCCTGTCTGCGCCCGGACGTACGTGAGAAACTCAATGCGGCACAGGGCGACATTAGCACCCAGTGGCTACCTCTGCCCGGTGGGCTGGAGGGGCACGAGTATCTTGCCCGACGGGTAACGGAGAATGAACTGGTCCAGCGCAGCCCGTTTATGATGCTGGCGGAAGAGCTACCCGAAGCGCGCGACCACATGGGGCGCTTTGCGCTGGCGATGGCGCAGCAGTCGGATGGTTCGTTTGTTTTGCTGGCGACCGAGCGAAACCTGCTCATGCTTAACCGCGCCTCGGCTGAGGAATTGCAGGATCATCAATGCACTATCCTGAAGTGACCCCACCATAAATAGCGTTTACTCGTTCTGCCTGTCGCCGTAGACTTGCTGAAAAAATCTACAGGAGACAGGTATGTCGCTCTGGTTATCTCATCCTCTGCTGCTGCCTTCGTTGATTGTTGGCGTCACCATCGTGCTATGGGCGACGTCGCTATTGCCAGAATTTATCACCGCGCTGCTGTTTTTCACGGCAGCGATGGCCGCCAGAATCGCCCCGCCGGAAGTCATTTTCGGCGGCTTTGCCTCGTCGGCTTTCTGGCTGGTATTCAGCGGTTTTGTACTGGGGGTGGCGATCCGTAAAACCGGTCTGGCTGACAGGGCCGCCCGGGCGCTGTCAGCAAAGCTTACCGATTCCTGGATATTGATGGTGGCGAGTGTGGTGCTGCTGAGCTATGCGTTGGCGTTTGTGATGCCGTCAAATATGGGGCGTATTGCGCTGCTGATGCCGATTGTTGCGGCGATGGCGAAACGTGCCGGCATCCCTGACGGTTCCCGCGCCTGGTTTGGTCTGGCGCTGGCTGTGGGGTTCGGCACTTTCCAGCTCTCGGCAACTATCCTGCCTGCTAACGTCCCTAACCTGGTGATGAGCGGTGCGGCGGAAGGCTCGTACGGCATCCACCTGAACTATGTTCCGTATCTGCTGCTGCACACCCCGGTGCTGGGCATTCTCAAAGGGCTGATCCTGATTGGCCTCATCTGCTGGTTATTCCCCGGCAGCCCAAAACCGCCAAAGGATCTGGCGCCATCTGAACCCATGGGGCAGGATGAAAAGCGCCTCGCCTGGCTGCTGGCGGTGGTGCTGGTGATGTGGGTCACGGAGAGCTGGCATGGTATTGGGCCGGCATGGACTGGGCTGGCGGCGTCCGTCATCGTTATGCTGCCGCGCGTTGGTTTTATCACCGGGGAAGAGTTTTCTGCGGGGGTGAATATGCGTACCTGTCTCTATGTTGCAGGTATTCTTGGGCTGGCCATCGTGGTGACGCAAACCGGTATCGGTACGGCGGTGGGCGAAGCGTTGCTCCGCATTATGCCGCTGGACTCAGACAAACCGTTCACCAGTTTCCTGGCGCTGACCGGTATCACCACCGCGCTCAACTTCATTATGACTGCCAACGGCGTTCCGGCGCTGTATACCACCCTGGCACAGAGCTTCTCAGATGCCACCGGCTTCCCGCTGCTGTCGGTGATTATGATTCAGGTACTGGGTTATTCCACGCCGCTGCTGCCGTATCAGGCGTCGCCGATTGTTGTGGCGATGGGGCTAGGGAAGGTGCCTGCAAAGGCGGGGATGATGCTCTGTCTGGCGCTGGCCGTTGCGACGTACCTGGTGCTGCTGCCGCTGAATTATCTGTGGTTTAGCTTGCTGGGGAAAGTGTAGTCCGCCCAACCCTCTCCCGAAGGGAGAGGGAGGAGAAGAGCGTAGGGCGGGTTAGCGAAGCGCCACCCGCCGCAAAGGCAATTACGCCTGTTTAGCCGCTTCTGCCGCTTTAACGATCACCGCGAAAGCGTCAGCCTTCAGGGATGCACCGCCAACCAGTGCGCCATCGATGTCTGGCTGGGTGAACAGCTCAGCAGCGTTGGAGGCGTTTACGGAACCGCCGTACTGGATAATCACTTGCTCAGCCACTTTCGCATCAGCTTTAGCAATGTGGTCACGGATGAATTTGTGCACGGCCTGAGCCTGCGCTGGCGTTGCAGATTTGCCGGTACCGATCGCCCAGACTGGCTCGTAAGCAATGACTGCACCTTCGAACGCTGCTGCGCCCTGCGTTTTCAGAACCGCGTCGATCTGACGTGCGCACACTTCTTCGGTTTTGCCCGCTTCGTTTTCTGCTTCGGTTTCACCGATGCACAGAACCGGGATCAGACCCTGCTCTTTCAGCACAGCGAATTTCTTCGCGATGAACTCGTCGGATTCTTTGTGGTAGGTGCGACGCTCTGAGTGGCCGATGATGATGTATTTTGCGCCGATATCTTTCAGCATTTCAGCGGAAGTTTCACCGGTGAACGCGCCAGACAGGTTAACGTCAACGTTCTGTGCACCCAGAATGATGTGGCTGCCGTCAGCGGCGCGTTTAGCCAGATCCAGGTACATATCCGGCGGAGCGATAGCAACCGCGCAGCCCGTTACGCCAGCCAGCTCTTTACGCAGGTTCGCAACCAGTTCGTTTACCATGTGGCGGCTGCCGTTCAGTTTCCAGTTACCCATCACTAAAGGATGTCGCATTTCAAT
Source organism: Enterobacter cloacae complex sp. IR5458 (assembly GCF_049238025.1). Lineage (NCBI taxonomy): Bacteria > Pseudomonadati > Pseudomonadota > Gammaproteobacteria > Enterobacterales > Enterobacteriaceae > Enterobacter > Enterobacter cloacae complex sp. IR5458. The sequence goes on along the minus strand of NZ_JBMKIF010000025.1, from coordinate 41,320 downwards.
TCTCCACGCTAAATAAGCGAATTAAGGAATATGGCCGCCCTGTCGGGCAGCATGGTCTGTGAATCAGTATAGAGATTTTCCCTCGAAAGGCTTTGCTTTTTGTCATTAATTCGCCCCGCCGAGGGTGTCAGATAGCGCCAGCTTAATCGGTTCAACTGCGAAGGTCAGTCCTTTTTCGCCGTTATCCGCCACCACATAGCGAATTGCCCCTTCAGTTGTGGCGTAGTACCGCTTGTTTTTACCCGCGGCCAGCAGCTTTTGCAGCTTTTGCTGGCTTTGCTTTTTCGTCAGCGCGGGCGTAAACGCCTGTAATACCGCGCTCATGTACTCCTGCGCCTTCGTTTTTGCCGCTTTCTGCTCTGGGCCCTGGATCGGTAGCCAGGTGATTTGCATGCTTTTGATTTTTAACGTCCCACGCTCCAGCGCCGTGGAGGCATACAAGTTTTCGTTTATCTTGCTCGCCGCGCGGGTCAGGGTTGGGGTATCACGAGAGCTATCAATTGCGCGAAACTCATCCAGCGGCAACGTAGGGTTGGTCTGATTGAAGGTTTCACGAAACTGACTGATGGATTGATCGAACGACGGCGCGCCTGCCAGCAAATAGGGTGCCGTGGTAGGGGCCGACGTGTCGGCGGCGTGCAGCGGAAAACCCGCGCCAAGCATCGCTATACACAGGAAGAGAGTGTGTGCCGAACTTTTCATCAACATTGCCCCTGGCCGTAAGTGCTCATGATTAAAACGATATCTGCCCGGCTTGTCAAAAGGTCACAACTCCAGGGTAAAATGCGGACTAAATGATAATAAGGAACCTTACATGACCATACAGCAGTGGCTGTTTTCATTCAAAGGGCGTATCGGACGCCGTGATTTCTGGGTCTGGATGGTGACGTGGGTTGTCGCCATGCTGCTTCTGTTTTTCGTTGCGTACAATGCCTGGTTGAGCACGCAAACGGCGGCTTTTGCGCTGGTCTGTTTGCTGTGGCCAACGGCGGCCGTGGTGGTGAAACGTCTTCACGATCGTGGCCGTTCCGGCGCGTGGGCCTTTCTGATTATTCTGGCGTGGATGCTGGTCGCAGGGAACTGGGGGATGCTGCCGTCCATTCTTCCCTGGGTGGTGGGCAGGCTGCTGCCGTCCGTTATCTTCGTGATGATGATTGTCGATCTGGGCGCGTTTATCGGCACCCAGAGCGAAAATAAATACGGTAAAGACACCCTTGAGGTGAAGTACCGCTGATCACCAGTAGTGTTCGGCAGTCATATGACCCGGTCGGCGGCGAAGATGTTTCGTCATCTGCCGGGTATCCTTCAGAAGCTGTTGCGTATCCCGAACCATCTGCGGGTTACCACACAGCATGACGTGGCTGGTGTCTGCAGTCATCGGCAAACCCACTGCGTTTTCCAGCACACCACTCTCAATTAACGCCGGCACGCGACCGGTCAGCGTACCTGCTACGGTTTCGCGGCTGACGACGGTCTGAATTTTCAGCTTCCCGCCATATCGCTGTTCCAGCGCCTGCATCTGCGGCAAGTAGCTCAGGTCTGCGGCGTAGCGCGCAGCATGCACCAGCACGATGTTTTTAAAGCGCTCAAGGTCTTTGCCATATTGCAGAATGGAGAGGTAGGGGCCAATGGCCGTGCCGGTTGCCAGCATCCAGAGCGTGTCACAATCAGGGATCTCTTCGAGTACAAAGAAACCTGCAGCTTCACTCACAATTTGCACATCGTCGCCGGGCTTAAGGGCGGCAAGGCGCGGGCTGAGTTTGCCGTCCGGGACGGTCACCAGATAGAACTCAAGATCCGGATTATCCGGCGCGTTAACGTAAGAGTAGGCGCGCTGCACGCGTTCGCCGTCGACATCCAGCCCCAGCTTCGCAAATTGCCCGGCCTTAAACGGGTGAACGGGAGCATGCAGGGTGAGACTAAATAGCGCATCGGTCCAGAACTCTATCTTTGTGACTTTACCTGTTACCCAGTCCGCCATGATCTTCTCCTGTGCTGTTTCTCTGTTCTATCTTCCGTACTTGTGGGAAACATTTCCAGCCCCTTCGGGCCGGAAAGCTCTATCGATCAAACGGTTTTACAGAATGTGCGTCTGTACGTCCGGGTCTTTACGATCGAGATAGTGGATGGACTGAATGCGGCGAATGGTGCGCGATTTACCGCGGATCAGCAGCGTTTCGGTGGTCGCCATATTGCCCTTGCGGGTGATGCCGTCCAGCAGGTCACCTTTGGTGATGCCGGTGGCGGAGAAGACAACGTTGTCGCTGCGTGCCATTTCATTCAGCGCGAGAACCTTATTGGCTTCGATACCCATTGCTTCGCAGCGTGCCAGCTCGTTTTCACCGATACGGCGGTTCTCGTCGCTGTCGCCTTTCACCTCATGGCGGGGCAGCAGGCGCGCCTGCATATCGCCGTCCAGCGCGCGGATCACCGCCGCCGAGACCACGCCTTCCGGCGCACCGCCGATGCCGTACAGCACGTCTACTTCGCTGTCCGGCATGCAGGTCAGAATTGAGGCGGCAACATCGCCATCCGGAATGGCAAACACGCGCACGCCGAGCTTTTGCATCTGCGCGATGGTGGCGTCGTGGCGCGGTTTTGCCAGAATCGTCACGGTCAGTTCACTCAGGGGTTTGCCCAAAGCTCTGGCGATGTTGCGCAGGTTCTCTTCCAGCGGCAGGCTGAGGTCGATTGCGCCCTTCGCACCAGGACCGACTATCAGCTTTTCCATGTACATATCCGGTGCGTTAAGGAAGCAGCCTTTATCGCCCACGGCCAGAACCGCAAGCGCGTTGGCCTGGCCCATCGCCGTCATGCGGGTGCCTTCAATCGGGTCTACGGCGATATCCACCGCATCCCCTTTGCCGGTACCGACTTTTTCACCGATATAGAGCATTGGCGCTTCGTCGATCTCGCCTTCGCCGATGACGATAGTGCCGTCGATGTTGACCTGGTTAAGTACAATGCGCATGGCATGGACAGCAGCACCGTCCGCGGTATTTTTGTCGCCACGCCCCAGCCATTTATAGCCTGCGAGGGCGGCCGCTTCGGTGACGCGGGAAAACTCGATAGCAAGTTCACGTTTCATGAGGTACTCGTGCAATCAAAAGGAATTGCACGAAGTTTATCACAGAGTGGGGAGGGGAGAGGGGACCGGTGCTGTCTGGGCCCCTCTCCCTCTCCTCATGGGAGAGGGAATATAGGATTACTCGTCGTGCTCTTCCCACGCCAGGGCGCGCTTCACTGCTTTCTTCCAGCCGCTGTAGCGGAAGTTGCGCTCGGTGGTTTCGATGCCCGGGCGGAACTCGCGTTCGATAACCGCTTTTTCCTGCAGCTCGTCCAGGTTCTGCCAGAAGCCTACCGCCAGACCGGCAAGATACGCCGCACCCAGCGCCGTGACTTCACGCACTTCAGGGCGCTCAACGCGGGTACCCAGAATGTCGGACTGGAACTGCATCAGGAAGTTATTCGCTACCGCGCCGCCGTCCACGCGCAGGGCGTGCAGACGAATGCCCGAGTCTGCCTGCATCGCTTCCAGCACGTCGCGCGTCTGGTAGGCAATGGATTCCAGAGTGGCGCGAATAATGTGGTTCGAGTTCACACCACGCGTCAGACCGAAAATCGCACCGCGTGCATAGGGATCCCAGTACGGTGCGCCCAGGCCGGTGAACGCTGGCACCACGTACACACCGTTGGTGTCCTTCACTTTGGTCGCAAAGTATTCGGAGTCGAAGGCATCGCTAATCAGCTTCATCTCGTCACGCAGCCACTGAATAGATGCACCCGCCATAAACACCGCACCTTCCAGGGCGTAGTTCACTTCACCGCGAGGGCCGCAGGCGATGGTGGTCAGCAGGCCGTTTTCTGATTTCACCGCTTTCTCACCGGTATTCATCAGCATAAAGCAGCCGGTGCCGTAGGTGTTCTTCGCCATCCCTTCTTTGACGCACAACTGGCCGAACAGTGCCGCCTGCTGGTCACCGGCGATACCGGCGATAGGAATACGGGTGCCGCCTTTACCGCCGATGTTGGTCTGACCGTAGACTTCTGAAGACTTGCGCACTTCAGGCAGCATCGCGCGTGGGATATCCAGCGCGTCCAGCATCTTGTCATCCCACTCCAGGGTGTTGATGTTGAACAGCATGGTACGCGAGGCGTTGGTGTAGTCGGTGACGTGAACACGTCCCTGGGTCATCTTCCAGATAAGCCAGGTATCAACGGTTCCGAACAGCAGCTCGCCGCGTTTTGCTCGTTCGCGTGAACCTTCCACGTGGTCGAGGATCCACTTCACTTTGGTGCCGGAGAAGTACGGGTCAACCACCAGACCGGTGGCGCTGCGCACGTACTCTTCCATCCCGTCACGCTTCAGCTGTTCACAGATTTCTGAGGTACGGCGGCACTGCCAGACAATAGCGTTGTAGATAGGCTTACCGGTTTCGCGTTCCCAGACAATCGTCGTTTCACGCTGGTTGGTAATACCGATAGCGGCAATCTCGTCGGAACTGATATCGGCTTTCGCCAGTACTTCAACCAGCGTTGAGCTTTGTGAAGCCCAGATCTCCATTGGGTCATGTTCTACCCAGCCTGGACGAGGGTAAATTTGCTCAAATTCACGTTGAGACACGCTGACAATGTTCGCGTCATGATCCATTACGACAGCGCGGGAGCTGGTAGTGCCCTGGTCGAGCGCAACGATATATTTTTTTTCGGTCATGGTATGTGTCCCGTAGTCAGATTACAGCGAAGCTTTTTGTTGTGCGGTAGAAGTCGTTTCCTTCTCCTCTTCCACACAGGTGTCGCACGGTAAGTGGCGACCAATTAATTTGCGGTAGCTAAACGCGCCCAGCGCAGCCCCAACTACCGGCGCAAACAGCGGTACCAGGAAGTAAGGGATATCTTTCCCGCCAGTAAAGGCCACGTCGCCCCATCCCGCGATAAACGCGAAGGCTTTCGGTCCGATATCACGCGCCGGGTTCATCGCAAACCCGGTCAGCGGGCCCATGGATGCGCCGATCACCGCAATCAGCAGACCAATCAGCAAGGGGGCCAGCGGGCCACGCGGAATGCCGTTTCCGTCGTCGGTCAGCGCCAGGATAACGCCCATCAGAATAGCGGTAATCACCATTTCAACTGCGAACGCCTGCACAAAATTGATATGCGGGTTTGGATAGGTTGAGAAGATGCCTGCCAGATCCAGACTTTCGACGCTGCCGCGCACCATATGATGCGTCTGTTCGAAGTCGATGAAAAGATTGTAATAAAGCCCGTAAACTAACGCCGCTGCACAAAACGCGCCGGCAAACTGAGAAAGAATGAAGGGAACAACTTTGCGTCCGTCGAAGCACGCGAACAGCCACAGTGCGATAGTCACCGCCGGGTTAAGATGTGCACCAGAAACCCCTGCAGTCAGGTAGATGGCCATCGCCACGCCCAGACCCCAGATGATACTGATTTCCCACTGACCAAAACTGGCACCCGCCACTTTCAGTGCAGCGACACAGCCCACTCCGAAGAATATCAACAACCCGGTACCAAGGAACTCGGCAATGCACTGGCCTTTTAAGGTTGATGTCTGACTCATAATCGGAATCCTGAAGAAATTGATGTTTATTGTTAGCGTGGTCGCCCGTGACAGCCACGATGCCCTGTAGACATAGTGTTAATTTATCGTTAACGAGCAAAAACGAGAAATATCGAAATCAAAATGTGTGGTCTGCGTCAATAAAATGAGCGTTTTCGCGCCATAAAGCGCGTTTTTGCATCAGAAATGAAATGTGAGCTGAATCATTTCATTAACGAATGAGTTAACAACTTAGTGGTATATGCCGCGAACGCACCAGGACGAGACCGAAAAGTGTTGCAAACCGCGATCTGCGCGGCGTGTCGCTGGACACAGAGCGCCGCGCTCCATACAATCGATGGAATATGTCGTGCGCGTTTACGTTAAAGCGTCGCCTTGCAATTCAGGAGAGGTAGCATCATGTCTTTAGAAGTGTTTGAGAAACTGGAATCGAAAGTACAGCAGGCGATTGACACCATCACGCTGCTGCAAATGGAAATTGAAGAGCTGAAAGAGAAAAACAACAGCCTGGCGCAGGAAGTGCAGAACGCGCAGCACAGCCGCGAAGAACTGGAGCGTGAAAACAACCAGCTGCGCGAACAGCAGAACGGCTGGCAGGATCGCCTGCAGGCGCTGCTGGGACGTATGGAAGAGGTCTGATTCCCATTGGGATTAACTGACCAGGCCGGGTAAGGCGACGCCGCCACCCGGCTTTTTTATGGTTTCTGCTCACTGACATCAAACCATAAAAAAGGCCGCCATCGGCGGCCTTAACGCTACTTGTCCTGCGCTGTCATAGCAAAAGCGACAAATCCACTCGGTTCATCACTCTTTACAACGAGTACGCTGGCGACAATGAACGCGATACATAAATAGCGTTTCATCATGCGGTCCCTGCAGCTAACCGCTCCACCGTTCACCACCGGTGATAAGTCGGTGGACACAAGCCCGGTTAAAGGTTGCTTTACGGTTGTGAATACACCTTTCCCTGGACCGATGCCCATGTGCGAGATGGCGGAAAGGAACGATGCATCATAATGAGCAACAGCAGTGTAGTTAAGGTCTTCAGCGGAAATTAGGAATTTATAAAGGGTCGACGGGGGTTACCGGAGGGATGAACCAGGGTAAGATAAAAATCCTGGTTAAAGGTTGCAAGATAATCCAACGGACCGCGAATCCCGAGGGACAAAAAAACCGCCACATTGTTATTGGCGGTTTTTTTATGATTTACGCTTACTGTTTTATTACTCGATATCCAGCGGATCTTCCGAAAGAATAATCCCGGTGTTATCAGCGTACAGATGGTCGCCGGAGAAGAAGGTCACGCCGCCAAAATTGACGCGGACGTCGCTTTCACCGATACCGTCACCTGCTGCGCCTACCGGAATGGCCGCAATCGCCTGAATCCCGATATCCAGGTCTTCGAGATCGTCCACCTGGCGCACGGAACCGTACACCACAATGCCTTCCCACTCGTTCTGCACGGCAATGCCGGCCAGCTCTGCATCTATCAGAGCGCGACGCACGGAACCGCCGCCATCGACGACCAAAACGCGGCCACGACCGTTCTGTTCGAGCAGATCGTACAGCAACCCGTTGTCCTCGAAACATTTCACCGTGACGATTTGTCCGCCAAACGACGACCGTCCACCAAAGTTGGAGAACAGCGGTTCAACGACGTTGACATCTTCCTGGTAGATGTCACAAAGCTCGGAGGTATCGTATTTCATAGGTTTACCGCTCAGTTGCTGCGAATGTGTTCAGTATATCGTGCTAAATGCGTTGTTGGCAAAATCATCAATTGTTAATTGATATTTGTCAGCTAACTGAGCGTCTGGCTTAAGACAATCCCAATGACGAACAACAGGTTAGTCAGCAGGGCGCCTTTTACCGTTCGTTCCAGCATCGGCGGCATCGCGGCCGGGCTAAGTTCACGCATGACGAAGCGGGCCTGCTTAATCAGCAGCGGCGCGGCGAGTATAAACAGCCAGCCCCATACGCTGTGCAGCGAGATCAGATTAAACAGTGCCAGACAAACCAGGGCACCAATCAGCAGGCAGGCATGATAGCGGCGCGCATTGACCGGCCCCAGACGTACCGCGAGCGTATTTTTACCGTTCTCACGGTCGCTGTCGATATCGCGCAGGTTATTGATGTTGAGTACCGCCGTCGCCAGCAGACCGCAGGCGGTTGCGGGCAGGAAAAGGGCAGGGATAACGGTATGCACCTGCAGGTACCAACTCCCCATCACGCTCAGCCAGCCGAAGAACACCAGCACGGAGATATCCCCGAGGCCAATATACCCGTAAGGACGCGTACCGACGGTGTAGGTAATGGCCGCGATAATTGCGAGCAAGCCCAGCACCAGGAAGCCGATGAAGTCGCTGGTGGTTTTCGAGGCGACCGTCACCAGTGTCAGACCCGATAAACAAATCAGTACCACGGTGATAATCAGCGCGCGCTTCATCTGTGCCTGGGTAATCACCCCTTTCTGCATCCCGCGCAGCGGTCCGATACGGTCAGGTTTGTCACTGCCTTTCACCGCATCACCGTAGTCGTTAGCGAGATTGGAGAGAATTTGCAGCAGCCCTGCGGTAATCAATGCCAGCGCAGCGACCAGAGGATCAAAATAACCTTGCCACCAGGCAAGTGCCGTGCCGACGATAATGGCGGCAAAGGCCAGAGGAAGCGTTTTAGGGCGTAGACTTTCGAGCCACGCCTGAGTACGGCTGATATCAGTCATAAGTAATTAGCCAATAAAAATGGGGGCATTAGCCCCCATTAACGGTGATGAGAATGCAATAACCGCGATTATAGGATAAAACGGCTAAGATCTTCATCTGCCACTAACGCATCAAGATGTTTGCTCACATATTCAGCGTCAATGGTAATGGTTTGACCGTTAAGGTCGCTCGCATCATAAGAGATATCCTCCACCAGGCGTTCCAGCACGGTATGCAGACGACGCGCACCGATGTTTTCGGTGGTTTCGTTAACCTGCCACGCGGCCTGGGCGATACGTTTGATACCGTCTTCGGTGAACTCCAGGTTCACGCCTTCGGTCGCCATCAGCGCTTTGTACTGTACGGTCGCAGAGGCGTTTGGCTCGGTCAGGATGCGTTCGAAATCTTCGGTGGTCAGCGCCTGCAGTTCAACGCGGATCGGCAGACGACCCTGCAGTTCCGGGATCAGGTCAGACGGGCTGGCAACCTGGAACGCGCCGGAAGCGATAAACAGGATGTGGTCCGTTTTCACCATACCGTGCTTGGTGGAGACGGTGCAGCCTTCAACCAGCGGCAGCAGGTCGCGCTGAACGCCTTCACGGGACACGTCCGGGCCGGAGCTGTTGCCGCCGCGCTTACAAATCTTGTCGATTTCGTCGATGAACACGATGCCGTGCTGCTCAACCGCGTCGATAGCATCCTGCTTCAGCTCTTCCGGGTTTACCAGCTTCGCCGCTTCTTCTTCAATCAGCAGCTTCATCGCGTCTTTGATTTTCAGCTTACGTGCTTTCTGCTTCTGGCCGCCCAGGTTCTGGAACATGGACTGCAGCTGGCTGGTCATCTCTTCCATGCCAGGAGGTGCCATGATTTCTACACCCATTGGCGCGGCAGCAAGATCGATCTCAATCTCTTTATCATCCAGCTGGCCTTCACGCAGTTTTTTGCGGAATGCCTGACGCGCGGCAGACGGTTCAGCCTGCTGCTCAGCCTGGCCCCAGTTGTTTTTCGCTGGTGGGATCAGCACGTCGAGAATGCGCTCTTCGGCCATCTCTTCCGCGCGATAGCGGTTTTTCTCAATCGCCTGGACGCGCACCATTTTGATTGCCGAGTCGGTCAGATCGCGGATGATGGAGTCCACTTCTTTACCCACATAGCCCACTTCGGTGAACTTGGTAGCTTCGACTTTGATGAAAGGCGCGTTCGCCAGCTTCGCCAGACGACGGGCAATTTCGGTTTTACCGACACCGGTTGGGCCGATCATCAGAATGTTTTTCGGCGTCACTTCATGGCGCAGCTCTTCGTCAAGCTGCATACGACGCCAGCGGTTACGCAGAGCGATAGCCACGGAGCGCTTGGCGTTATCCTGGCCGATAATGTGTTTGTTCAGTTCGCTGACAATTTCGCGTGGGGTCATTTCAGACATGGGAGATCCTTACGCTTTGGAGGTCAATTCTTCGATGGTGTGGTTATGGTTGGTATAGATGCAGATATCACCTGCAATATCCAACGCCTTCACCGCGATATCACGTGCGTTCATGTCGGTATTTTCCAACAGCGCGCGGGCTGCAGCCTGGGCATAAGGGCCGCCAGAGCCGATGGCAATCAGGTCATTCTCCGGCTGAATAACGTCACCGTTACCGGTGATGATCAGCGAAGCGGTTTCATCGGCTACCGCCAGCAGCGCTTCGAGCTTGCGCAGCATACGGTCGGTACGCCAGTCTTTTGCCAGCTCAACGGCCGCTTTCACCAGATGACCCTGGTGCATTTCAAGCTTGCGTTCAAACAGTTCAAACAGCGTGAAGGCATCAGCAGTACCGCCTGCAAAACCGGCGATCACTTTGTCGTTATAGAGACGACGGACTTTCTTCACGTTGCCTTTCATGACGGTATTACCCAGCGTGGCCTGGCCATCACCGGCGATTACCACATGGCCGTTACGGCGTACACTTACTATTGTTGTCACGAGCAGACCCCCTGGTTACAAATTCGGGAAACAGAAGCCCTGAGCCTGTGCTCAGGGCTGAATTAAATGATAGATGGGGGAGATTTTGGGGGTTTCAACCCCCGGAGGCGAGTCGAATGCAGTTTGTGTGGCCGGCCACTTTCAAACGAGAAAGGGTGCCATCGGCGTTTTCTTTGCCTTTGACCGGGCCAATCACCACGCGATTCCAGCCGTTATTGGTGGTAATGCGTGAATCAAACCCTTCAAATGCCAGCTGAGCACGCACGGTTTCGGCCTGCTCCGCACCTTTAAACGAACCGCACTGTACCATCCAGCGACGTTCGTCTTTTTTCTCCGCCGTCTGCTTCGGCGCTTCGGTCTCTTTGGTGACCGGCGCGGCCTGCTGCGTTTTCGGCTGCTGCGCGGTGGTATGCGCTGGTGTCTGGAGCAGATCCTGGTATGGCTGTGCCGCCTGTTTTTGCGGCTGTGCTTTCGGCTGTTGAACAGGCTGTGATTGTACCGTCCGCGCCTGCTGCTGCGGCTGCTGGTATGGCTGTGCCTTTGGCTGCTGTACCGGCTGAGTTTGCGTCCACTGCTGCTGCTGTTGCTGTTGCTGCTGAATTTGAGCCTGGCGCTGACGCTGCAGCTGCAACGTCTGCTGACGCTGCGCTGGCGTTTGTTCATTCCACGGCACTTCGTTCAACTGCGTCGGCTGCTGGCGCATATCGGCCTGCATTTGTGCCAGCAACTGGCGCTGCTCGTCCGTCAGCTGATCGGCATTCTTCACTTCGCCACCGGCAGAGGGCTCGGTAGGCGCACGCACGCCAGGCTGGCGGCTTTCCAGCTCTTTGATATAGCGCCAGCGCTCTTCAGGCTTCGGAGGAAGGCCATTTCCGGCCACTTTGCTGGCCTGAAGCGCCTCGGACTCTTCCTTTTTATGGTGCGTGATGAAGTACAGACCACCAATAAAGGCGACGACAACAGCCGCAGCAATAGCGACCATTGCTGGCGAGACAGCAGGCAGGCTACGTTGCTTTTTCCTTGAGCTACTCTTTTTGCGTCGCGAAGGTGCCGGCTGGCCGCGACGTACATAATCTCGTTGTGCCACTATCGTTTCGCTGTATTTATTCGTTCGTCAGCCCGCCATGTTACTTAAGCGGCGGGGCTTTGACCAGATAAGGGTGTCCTAAAGACGTTTACGTTAAGTCAATGCCTGGGTAGAGCCCCGGACTATCAGTTCGCAGTCCAGCAACCGCGAGCCGCTGCTAACTGTTTGACCGTGAAGCTGATCCAGCAGAAGCAGCATCGCTTCGCGACCGATTTGATAGCGCGGTTGCGCGACCGTTGAGAGCGGCGGATCGCAAAATTCTGAAAGCGAAATATTATCGAATCCGATGATGGATAAATCTTTCGGTATGCGCAGGCCGCGGCGTTTGGCGTATGATAACGCGCCCAGCGCCATCACGTCGCTGTGACAAAATACGGCGGTTGGCGGTTCAGGCAGGTCCAGAAGCTTCTCCAGCGCCTGGCCACCGGCTGCGAAGGTAAAATCACCGCGGGCAATGTAGTGCGGATCGACGGTAACGCCAGTACGGCGCAGTGCCTGAACGTAACCCTGCAGGCGGTAGTGGCACAGCGGCATCTCTTCTGGCCCGGCAATACAGCCAATGCGCTTATGCCCCAGCTCCTGAAGATAGTTCACCGCGTTGAATGCGGCGGTGAGGTTATCGATATGGACCGTCGGCAGCTCCAGTTCAGGGGCAAACTCGTTAGCCATGACCATCGGCGGTAAATTACGCTGCTCTTCAATGCTGGCGTCAAACGGCAGGCGCGAGCCAAGCAGCAGCATGCCATCGATCTGCTTGGTGATAATAAGGTCGATAAAGGTCTTTTCCTGCTGGTTCTGATGGGCGCAGTCGCCAATCAGAACGAGGTAGCCTTGTTCCGCCGCCGTCACTTCGATACCGCGGATAATCTCACTGAAGAAGGGATCGCAGATGTCCGGCACAATCACAAGGATTGTGCGTGATTCATTGCGTTTGACGTTGCGCCCCATCGCCTGTGGGAAATAACCCACTTCAAGCGCAGCCTGCTCTACCCGGTTGCGGGTCGCCTGGGAGACTTTATCCGGGTTCATTAATGCGCGGGACACGGTTGCCGTTGAGACTTGTGCTTTCTCGGCAACGTCTTTCATGGTCGCCGTGGCAACCTCTTTCCTGGACTTCAACGTCTTCTCCTCGCCTGAACACCGAACTTCTGACATCACCATTTTTACAGATAGTTAATGGAATCGGTTACAGAATTTTCATAAAAAGTGTGAGGAGCGTTAAATTTTTCGATCCGTCTTCAGCCTTCGATGGGATCGACGTCCAGCACCCACTTCACTTTACGTGCTTCAGGCAGGGTGTTGATCAGCGCCAGCGTGCCGCTAACAATGTGCTGTAAACGGATCCGCGAAGGATGCTGGAGCAAAATTTGCCAGCGGAAACGTCCGCCGCGTTTCGGCGCCAGCGCCGGTACTGGCCCCAGGATCCACAGCTGATTATCCACCAGGGGGCTGGCCTGCAGGAGATTTCTCAGCTGCTGCAGGAAAAGCGGTGCCTGCTGGTTGTTATGATCTTCCGCGCGGATGATGACGTGGCTGGTCCACGGTGGTAGCTGCATGGTCTGTCGTTCGGCCAGCGCCTGCTCGGCAAAAGCGTCATAGCCTTTGTGCAGCAGGGTTTGCAGCAGCGGGTGCTCAGGGTGGTGCGTCTGCAGAACCACTTCGCCCTGTTTGCCTGCGCGCCCTGCCCGTCCGGCCACCTGGGTATAAAGCTGGGCAAAACGCTCGGCCGCGCGGAAATCCGCAGAGAACAGCGCGCCGTCCACGTCCAGCAGGGCGACCAGCGTGACGTCCGGGAAGTGGTGCCCTTTTGCCAGCATTTGGGTACCAATCAGAATGCGCGCTCCGCCGCGATGTACTTCCGCGAGCTGCTGTTCCAGCGCGCCCTTGCGGCTGGTGGTGTCTCTGTCGATACGAGAGATTGGAACGTCAGGGAAGAAGGGCGCCAGCGCCTGCTCAAGCTGTTCCGTTCCTAGTCCGACCGGCACGATATGCGTTGACCCGCACGATGGACACTGGCGCGGCACCGGACGCTGGCTGTCGCAGTGGTGACAACGCAGGTGGCGCTGTGCCTGATGGAAGGTGTAGTAGTGGTCACAGCGTGGGCATTCCGCAATCCAGCCGCAGTCGTGGCACAGCAGGGCGGGTGCAAATCCGCGGCGGTTGAGAAACAGAATCACCTGGTTGCCCGCCTGCAAATGCTGACGCATGCGGGTAATCAATGCGGGTGCTAGCCCGGCCTGAACCTGCTGACCTTTTAGATCGAGTACGTGCTGAATGGCCGGACGGGCATTCCCGGCACGACGCGTCAGACGCAGCATATGATATTTGCGCTGGCGCACGTTGTGCAGGGTTTCGAGCGCAGGGGTGGCGGAGCCGAGAATGATCGGAATTTGCTCGCTGTGGGCGCGATAAACTGCCAGATCGCGGGCATGGTAGCGCCAGCCTTCCTGTTGCTTATAGGAGCTGTCGTGCTCTTCGTCGATCACGATCACGCCAAGATTTTTAAACGGCGTAAACAGCGACGAGCGGGTGCCGATCACAATCGCCGCTTCGCCATTTTTCGCTTTCAGCCAGGCGCTGAGGCGTTCGCTGTCGTTCAGACCGGAGTGCAGGACCTCAACCGGCGCGTTAAAGCGCTCGCGGAATCGAGCGATGGTTTGAGGGGTTAAGCCAATTTCCGGCACCATGACCAGCGCCTGTTTGCCCTGCGCGAGCACGTTTTCCAGCACGCTCAGATACACTTCGGTCTTACCGGAACCGGTGACGCCCGCCAGCAGCCAGGCAGAAAAATGGTCCGAGGCGCTGTGAATGGCGCCGACCGCGGTGGCCTGCTCGGTATTCAGGCGCAGACGATCCCCTGAAACGGAGAAGCCGTCGCGCCAGTCGTGAAGGGCTGGGGCCTGGCTTGCCAGCTCGCTCAGACCTTTCTTTCTCAGGGCCTGTAAAGCGGCTTCGCTCACCTCAAGTTCGTCGACCTGATGCCGCCAGATGTTACCCTGGCGCAGAGCGGCCAGCGCCTGCTGCTGTTTCTGCGATCGTTTGAGGCTATTAATGTCTACGGCCTGCCCTTGCTCGGTGGCAAACCAGTACCACATCGGCGCATGGCTGGCGCTCTTACCCTGGCGCAGCAGGATAGGCAGGGCGTGGAACAGGACATCCCCAATCGGATGATGGTAGTAATCAGCCGCCCACAGTAGCAGTCGCCAGGTGCTGGTGGAGTAAACCGGTTCGCTGTCCAGTACCTCAATGACCGATTTCAGCTCATTAAGGGGGAGTTCGCTTTTATCGCTGACGGAAACAACGATCCCCACACGCTGTTGTTTGCCAAACGGCACGGTCACGCGACAGCCCGCTTTGGCGCTCATGCTGTCGGGCAGCAGGTAGTCAAAGGTGCGGGGAAGCGGAACGGGCAGGGCAACGTGAGCGACGGGCATCGAATCTTCCTGACTTGAAAAGTGGCGCGTTAGTATACACATTAGTGAAAGCGGCGTGCGGATCAGTTTGCATACGTTGGTCAAATTCTGTATGATTCGCCGCCTTTGGTGTACTTTACGCCAAAGAACTTACATTCAACATCGCGTGGTGTCTGGCGTTAGGGCTGGAAGAGCGACGCGGCCTTAACTGAGGTTCTCCCATGAAAAAAGATATTCACCCGAAATACGAAATGATTACTGCAAACTGTTCTTGCGGTAACTCTATCCAGATCCGCTCCACCGTGGGTCACGATCTGAACCTGGACGTGTGCGGCAAATGCCACCCGTTCTACACTGGTAAGCAGCGTGATGTTGCAACCGGTGGCCGTGTTGACCGCTTCAACAAGCGTTTCAGCATCCCGGGCGCTAAATAAGTTTCCCGAAAAAAAGGCACCGCAAGGTGCCTTTTTTGTATCCGCTTCTCAGTATTCCCACGTATCCGGGTCAATACCCAGTTCACGCATGATCACCTTCGCCTCTTCCGGGATTTCGTCGCTACGCTCTTTGCGCAGATCGTCATCGTTCGGCAACGGTTGACCGGTAAACGCATGCAGGAACGCTTCGCACAGCAGTTCGCTATTGGTCGCGTGACGCAGGTTGTTCACCTGACGACGCGTACGTTCATCGGTGAGGATCTTCAACACCTTCAGAGGAATGGAAACCGTAATTTTCTTTACTTGCTCACTCTTCTTACCGTGCTCAGCGTATGGGCTGATATATTCGCCGCTCCATTCAGCCATGAGATACCTTTAATCCTCTCAGTCATTAATCTAAAGGTGCAAACCGGTCACTGCCCGTTTTGAACCGTAATCTTGCGTAGTTTACCGTAGAGACGATACCGTGGCACGGATATTGCCGCTGCAGCGTGCACTAAAGCATATAATTTTAACGGCTATTTGCGCATTGCTCAATCTATACGCAAAGAAGTTTAGATGTCCAGATGTATTGACGTCCATAATTTGAATGTTTACTCTGGTGCCTGACTTTTCACCTCATTCGCCAGGAAGCCCTCACCATGACGCGTAAACAGGCCACTATTGCAGTGCGTAGCGGATTAAATGATGACGAGCAGTACGGCTGCGTTGTCCCGCCGATTCATCTTTCCAGTACCTACAATTTCACCGGATTTAATGAACCCCGCGCGCACGACTACTCGCGTCGTGGCAACCCTACGCGTGATGTGACCCAGCGTGCGCTGGCCGAGCTGGAAGGGGGCGCAGGGGCCGTATTGACCAACACCGGGATGTCTGCGATTCACCTGGTGACGACCGTGTTCCTGAAGCCGGGCGACCTGCTGGTGGCACCGCACGACTGCTATGGCGGCAGCTATCGTCTGTTTGACAGCCTCGCAAAACGCGGCTGTTATCGCGTGCTGTTTGTCGATCAAAACGACGAACAGGCGCTGAAACAGGCGCTGGCAGAGAAACCAAAGCTCGTTCTGGTGGAAAGTCCAAGCAATCCATTGTTGCGCGTTGTCGATATTGCGAAAATTTGTCAGCTCGCAAGGGATGCGGGAGCGATAAGTGTAGTGGATAATACGTTCCTCAGTCCGGCCCTTCAGAACCCACTCGCACTGGGTGCTGATCTGGTATTGCATTCATGCACTAAATATCTGAACGGCCACTCTGACGTGGTAGCGGGCGTGGTGATTGCAAAAGATCCCGACGTTGTCACGGAACTGGCATGGTGGGCCAATAATATTGGCGTCACCGCCGGGGCGTTCGACAGCTACCTGCTGTTGCGCGGCATCCGTACGCTTTCTCCGCGTATGGAAGTGGCGCAGCGCAATGCCCAGGCCATTGTCGATTTCCTGAAAACCCAGCCGCTGGTGAAGAAGCTTTATCACCCGTCGCTGCCGGAAAACCAGGGGCACGAGATTGCCGCGCGCCAGCAGAAAGGGTTTGGCGCGATGTTAAGTTTTGAACTGGACGGCGACGAGCAAACGCTGCGTCGCTTCCTGAGCGGGCTGTCATTGTTTACGCTGGCGGAATCATTAGGTGGGGTTGAAAGCTTGATCTCCCACGCCGCAACCATGACGCACGCCGGTATGGCACCGGAAGCACGTGCCGCCGCCGGGATTTCCGAGACGCTGCTGCGTATCTCGACCGGTATTGAAGATTCTGAAGATTTAATTGCCGATCTGGAAAATGGCTTCCGGGTCGCAGCCAAGGGGTAATCATGAGTGTGATAGCGCAGGCAGGGGCGAAGGGTCGTCAGCTGCACAAGTTTGGTGGTAGTAGTCTTGCTGATGTGAAATGTTATCTGCGCGTTGCAGGGATCATGACGGAGTATTCACAGCCGGGTGACATGATGGTTGTCTCCGCGGCGGGCAGCACCACCAACCAGTTGATTAGCTGGCTGAAACTGAGCCAGACCGATCGCCTTTCTGCGCATCAGGTGCAACAGTCCTTACGCCGTTATCAGAGCGAACTGATTGCTGGCCTGCTGCCAGCGGACGTTGCCGACGGGCTGATCAGCGCTTTTACGCACGATCTTGAACGTCTGGCGGCCCTGCTGGACAGCGGGATCACCGACGCGGTGTATGCCGAAGTGGTGGGCCACGGTGAAGTGTGGTCTGCACGTCTGATGGCTGCCGTGCTGCAACATCTGGGTGTGGATGCCGCCTGGCTCGACGCCCGTGATTTCCTCCGCGCCGAACGCGCCGCACAGCCGCAGGTGGATGAAGGGTTATCCTATCCGCTGCTGCAACAGCTCCTGGTGCAGCATCCCGGCAAACGTATTGTTGTCACCGGCTTTATCAGCCGCAGCAACGCGGGCGAAACCGTGCTGCTGGGCCGTAACGGTTCTGACTATTCGGCAACGCAAATCGGTGCGCTGGCGGGCGTGTCCCGCGTGACCATCTGGAGCGATGTGGCCGGCGTTTACAGCGCGGACCCACGCAAGGTGAAAGATGCCTGCCTGCTGCCATTGCTGCGTCTGGACGAAGCCAGCGAGCTCGCTCGCCTGGCCGCGCCCGTGCTGCACGCCCGCACGCTGCAGCCGGTGTCCGGCAGCGATATCGACCTGCAGCTGCGCTGTAGCTATACCCCGGATCAAGGCTCTACGCGTATCGAGCGCGTGCTGGCGTCCGGTACGGGCGCGCGTATTGTCACCAGCCACGACGACATCTGTCTGATTGAGTTCCAGGTGCCCGCGGGCCAGGATTTCAAGCTGGCGCATAAAGATATCGACCTGGTGTTAAAGCGTGCCCAGGTGCGTCCGCTGGCCGTTGGCGTGCATAACGACCGCCAGCTGCTGCAGTTCTGCTATACCGCTGAAGTGGCGGACAGCGCCCTGAAGATTCTGGATGAAGCGGGCCTGCCGGGCGAGCTTCGCCTGCGTCAGGGGCTGGCGCTGGTGGCGATGGTGGGGGCGGGCGTCACCCGTAACCCGCTGCATTGCCACCGCTTCTGGCAGCAGCTGAAAGGCCAGCCGGTTGAATTTACCTGGCAGTCAGAAGAGGGCATCAGCCTGGTCGCCGTGCTGCGTAAAGGGCCAACCGAAAGCCTGATTCAGGGTTTGCACACCTCCCTGTTCCGCGCGGAAAAACGCATCGGCCTGGTGCTGTTTGGTAAAGGCAACATCGGTTCCCGCTGGCTGGAGCTGTTCGCCCGTGAGCAGGTGACGCTTTCGGCACGTACCGGGTTTGAATTCATTCTCGCAGGCGTGGTGGACAGCCGCCGCAGCCTGCTGAATTACGAAGGGCTGGATGCCAGCCGGGCGCTGGCCTTCTTTAACGATGAGGCCGTCGAGCAGGATGAAGAGTCGCTGTTCCTGTGGATGCGCGCGCACCCGTATGACGATCTGGTGGTGCTGGACGTCACCGCCAGCGAACAGCTTGCCGATCAGTACCTTGATTTCGCCAGCCACGGTTTCCACGTTATCAGTGCGAACAAGCTGGCGGGGGCGAGCAGCACGGATAAATATCGTCAGATCCACGACGCGTTTGAAAAAACAGGCCGCCACTGGCTGTATAACGCCACCGTTGGCGCGGGCCTGCCGGTTAACCACACCGTGCGTGACCTGATTGAAAGCGGCGACAGCATTCTGGCGCTGAGCGGGATCTTCTCCGGCACGCTCTCCTGGCTGTTCCTGCAGTTTGACGGCACCGTACCGTTTACCGACCTGGTGGATCAGGCGTGGCAGCAGGGCTTAACCGAGCCTGACCCGCGTGTTGACCTCTCCGGTAAAGACGTGATGCGTAAGCTGGTGATTCTGGCGCGCGAAGCGGGTTACGACATCGAACCGGATGCCGTCCGCGTCGAGTCCCTGGTGCCTGCTGGCTGTGAAGAAGGGTCAGTGGACCATTTCTTTGAAAATGGTGAAGAGCTTAACGAGCAGATGGTGCAGCGTCTGGAAGCGGCGAACGAGATGGGACTGGTGCTGCGCTATGTGGCGCGTTTTGAGGCCAACGGTAAAGCCCGTGTCGGCGTCGAGGCGGTGCGACCTGACCATCCGCTGGCGGCGCTGCTGCCGTGCGATAATGTCTTCGCGATCGAAAGCCGCTGGTACCGCGATAATCCGCTGGTGATCCGTGGCCCGGGCGCGGGGCGCGATGTCACCGCCGGAGCGATCCAGTCCGACATCAACCGTCTGGCTAAGCTGCTGTAACGTCTACATTTCCCTCTCCCTGTGGGAGAGGGCCAGGGTGAGGGCATCGGACCGCGCTCACCCTATCATGAATTTCCTTCATCTTCCCTGAGCAAACCTCACCGTTATTGTTGATTATTTATGTTGACGTCCCTCCGCTTTTCCGTCATTTTTACATCTGGACGTCTAAACGTATAGAAGTTCACAATACAACAAACAATGACACGCGACAGATAGAGGTAAGGTATGAGCTTTTTTCACGCCAACCAGCGGGAAGCACTGAATCAGAGCCTGGCCGAAGTAAACGGCCAGATTAACGTCTCTTTTGAATTTTTCCCGCCGCGCACCAGTGAAATGGAGCAAACCCTGTGGAGCTCTATCGATCGCCTGAGCAGCCTGAAGCCAAAGTTTGTCTCCGTGACCTACGGTGCGAACTCCGGCGAGCGCGACCGCACGCACAGCATCATCAAAGGCATTAAAGACCGTACCGGTCTGGAAGCTGCGCCGCACCTCACCTGTATCGACGCCACCCGTGACGAGTTACGTGCCATTGCCCAGGACTACTGGAACAACGGTATCCGTCATATTGTCGCCCTGCGCGGCGATCTGCCACCGGGAAGCGGTAAGCCGGAAATGTATGCCGCCGACCTGGTCGCGCTGCTGAAAGACGTGGCCGACTTTGATATCTCCGTCGCCGCGTATCCTGAAGTTCATCCGGAAGCGAAAAGCGCCCAGGCGGACCTGCTCAACCTGAAGCGTAAAGTGGATGCGGGTGCCAATCGCGCGATTACGCAGTTCTTCTTTGATGTGGAGAGCTACCTGCGTTTCCGTGACCGCTGTGTGTCCGCGGGCATCGACGTTGAAATTATCCCGGGGATCCTGCCGGTCTCTAACTTCAAACAGGCGAAGAAATTTGCTGATATGACCAACGTGCGCATTCCGCTGTGGATGTCCAAAATGTATGAAGGGCTGGACGATGACCCGGAGACCCGCAAGCTGGTGGGCGCTAACATCGCGATGGACATGGTGAAGATCTTAAGCCGCGAAGGGGTGAAGGATTTCCACTTCTACACGCTCAACCGCGCGGAAATGAGCTATGCCATCTGTCACACCCTGGGCGTTCGTCCGGCATAAAAAAATAGAAAGCCCTTATAAAATGAGGGCTTTTTAATCAAACAGATAGTTAAAAGGTATTAACTATCGAATCTGTGGATTATTTCAACTATATCTTATTGCTAGTGGTGTATATCGTAACGGTAACACTGTACAAGGGAGCATAGCGATGAGCACGTCAGACGAGACCAATAACGCAGCATCAGCCGGCAAATGCCCGTTCCATCACGGCGGCGCCGATCACAGCGCGGGAGCTGGTACAAGCAGCCGTGACTGGTGGCCAAAGCAACTCCGCATTGACCTTCTTAACCAACATTCCAACCGTTCTAACCCGCTGGGTGAAGACTTCGACTACCGCAAAGAATTTAGCAAACTCGACTACTCTGCCCTCAAAGGCGATCTCAAAGCGCTTTTAACCGACTCTCAGCCGTGGTGGCCTGCTGACTGGGGCAGCTATGCTGGCCTGTTTATTCGCATGGCGTGGCACGGCGCGGGTACTTATCGCTCCGTTGATGGACGCGGCGGGGCAGGACGCGGCCAACAGCGTTTTGCACCGCTGAACTCCTGGCCCGATAACGTCAGTCTGGATAAAGCGCGTCGTCTGCTGTGGCCCATCAAGCAAAAATACGGGCAAAAAATTTCCTGGGCTGACCTGTTCATCCTGGCGGGGAACGTGGCGCTGGAAAACTCCGGTTTCCGCACCTTTGGTTTCGGTGCCGGTCGTGAAGACGTCTGGGAACCGGATCTGGACGTGAACTGGGGCGATGAAAAAGCCTGGCTGACCCACCGTGACCCGGAAGCGCTGGCGAAGCGTCCTCTGGCCGCAACCGAAATGGGCCTGATCTACGTTAACCCGGAAGGGCCAAACGCCAGCGGTGAACCACTGTCCGCGGCGGCAGCCATCCGCGCGACCTTTGGCAATATGGGCATGAACGACGAAGAGACCGTGGCGCTGATCGCCGGTGGTCATACCCTCGGTAAAACCCATGGCGCAGGTGAAGCCACACATGTGGGCACCGACCCTGAAGCCTCACCGATTGAAGCGCAGGGCCTGGGCTGGGCGAGTACGCACGGTACAGGCGTTGGTGCAGATGCCATTACGTCCGGTCTGGAAGTTATCTGGTCACAAACTCCGACCCAGTGGAGCAACTACTTCTTCGAGAACCTGTTCAAATATGAGTGGGTCCAGACCCGCAGCCCGGCAGGTGCCATTCAGTTTGAAGCCGTGGATGCGCCAGAAATTATGCCGGACCCATTCGACCCGTCGAAAAAACGCAAACCAACGATGCTGGTCACCGACCTGACGCTGCGTTTTGATCCGGAATTCGAGAAAATTTCTCGCCGCTTCCTGAACGATCCGCAGGCTTTCAACGAAGCCTTTGCGCGCGCGTGGTTCAAACTGACTCACCGCGATATGGGGCCAAAAGCGCGGTACATTGGTCCGGAAGTGCCGAAAGAAGATCTGATCTGGCAGGATCCGCTGCCTCAGCCGGTGTTCAATCCTTCGAAAGATGACATTGAAAGCCTGAAAGCGGAAATCATTGCCTCGGGTCTCTCCGTGAGTGAGCTGGTTTCCGTTGCCTGGGCGTCTGCATCGACCTTCCGCGGTGGCGACAAGCGTGGCGGCGCCAACGGTGCGCGTCTGGCGCTGGCGCCTCAGCGCGACTGGGATGTTAACGCCGCTGCCGTACGTGCATTACCGGCTCTGGAAGCCATCCAGCGCACCACCAATAAAGCCTCCCTGGCCGATATCATCGTGCTGGCGGGCGTGGTAGGCGTTGAGCAGGCGGCAAAAGCGGCGGGCGTTTACGTTACTGTACCGTTCACGCCGGGCCGCGTGGATGCGCGCCAGGACCAGACGGATATCGAGATGTTTAACCTGCTCGAGCCGATTGCCGATGGCTTCCGCAACTACCGTGCGCAGGTGGATACGTCAACCACCGAATCACTGCTGATCGACAAAGCGCAGCAGCTGACGCTGACCGCACCCGAACTGACGGTTTTGGTCGGCGGTCTGCGCGTACTCGGGGCAAACTTCGATGGCAGCAAGAATGGCGTGTTCACCGACCGTGAGGGCGTGCTGAGCAATGACTTCTTCGTGAACCTGCTGGATATGAATACCCAGTGGAAGGCGACCGACGACTCAAACGAGCTGTTTGCCGGTAGCGATCGCGCCAGTGGCGAAGTGAAATACACCGCGACCCGCGCGGACCTGGTGTTTGGTTCAAACGCCGTCCTGCGCGCGCTGGCTGAAGTCTACGCCAGCAGCGATGCACACGAGAAGTTTGTGCGTGATTTTGTTGCCGCCTGGGCGAGAGTGATGGATTTGGATCGGTTTGACGTGAAGTAACCAGTGTGCCGGGTGGCGGCTACGCCTTACCCGGCTTGCAAAAGCATGTCATTCGTAGGCCGGGTAAGCGTAGCGCCACCCGGCTTTTTTTATTACTCCCACTCCTGCAGGAACCGCTGTCCATACTGGTCAGCCACCAGCAGCGCCGCATACACCTGATCTGGCGTTACTCCGCCCGGCATGTTGTGAATAGTTTCCCCTTCTGCACAGGACGCTTCTGCGATCAGCCGCATTTTGGCCGGAATATCCTCTTTAATATTCAGCTGCGCCAGCGTGATCGGCAGTCCCACGCTGTGGCAAAGCGCCGCGACGGTCTCTATTTCTTCTACCGGCGCATTTTCGAGCACCAGCTGCGTCAGCGTACCAAACGCTACTTTTTCACCGTGATAGAAGTGATGCGCATCCGGCACCGCCGTCATACCGTTATGAATCGCATGTGCCGCAGCCAGTCCACCGCTTTCAAAACCTACGCCGCTGAGATAGGTGTTGGCTTCGATAATGCGTTCCAGCGCAGGCGTTACGACATGCTGTTCCGCCGCCAGCATGGCTTTCTCACCCTCTTCAAGCAGCGTGTTATAGCACAGCTCCGCCAGCGCGAGTGCCGCCTGCGTGCATTTACCGCCCGCCATCGTCGTGGCACCGCTACGCGAGCAGGCGCGCGCTTCAAACCAGGTCGCCAGCGCATCGCCAATCCCCGCGGCAAGCAGACGAGCCGGTGCACCCGCGACGACTTTGGTATCCACAATCACCATGTTCGGGTTGTGCGGCAGCATCAGGTAGCGATCGAACTCGCCGCTGTCGGTATAGATTACGGAAAGTGCGCTGCACGGTGCATCGGTGGAGGCAATGGTCGGGGCAATCGCAACCGGCACGTCCATAAAGTGTGCCAGCGCTTTGGCGGTGTCCAGCGTCTTCCCGCCGCCGATACCCAGCACGGCCAGACAGTCGGCGCTATCGGCCAGTTTTTTCAGACGATCGATTTCATTTTGTGAACATTCGCCACCAAACGGTGCGATTTCTGCATGCAGCTCTGCGTTTTTAAAGCTCTGGCGCAAGGTTTCTTCAGCAAAACCCAGCACAAATTTATCGCCGACAACCAGCCAACGCGTTGCCAGCGGTTTCAGGTAGTCGCCGAGACGGGTAAGCACATCAGCGCCCTGGATATATTTTCCCGGCGATTGAATGATACGGTCCATAACATTTCTCCCTTAGAGGTTGAGGTTACCAAACGCGTTTTTCCAGTCCTGCTCGAACTTCTCTATGGCTGACTCTACCGCCGGCGTGCCGAGCATTTGTTGCGCTACATCTAAAGGAAGCGTGATTGCGTCGCATCCGGCCAGCAGGCAGTCCAGCGCCTGACGTGGCGTTTTGAAGCTGGCGGCCAGCACCTTGCTCTCAGGGACATGCATTTCCAGAAGAGACTGCAGCTCCTGGACCATGCGGATACCATCACCGCCCTGGGCATCGACGCGGTTCACATACGGTGCGACATACGACGCGCCCGCCAGTGCAGCCAGCAGACCCTGTGCGGCGCTGTATACGGCCGTCCCGAGTGTAGTGATCCCCTCGTTTTTCAATGCCTTAATCGCTACAAGTCCTTCTGCCGTTACCGGAATTTTCACCACGATATCCGGCAGGGCATTACTGAGACGTTTGGCTTCCGCCACCATTCCCCCGGCGTCACGGCTCATGGTCTGGGCAAACAGAGTGCCCCGGGGACCGATGGCTTTTTGCAGGCGCGGCAGCACGCTCCAGATGGACTCCCGGCTGGCGGCAATAATGCTCGGGTTAGTGGTCACACCCGCGATCGGGAATACCCGCGCCAGACGCTCAACTTCCGCCACGTTGGCGGTGTCCAGGTACAGTTCCATTATTTTTCCTTAAGTCAGAAAGGTTGAATAAAGGATAAGGCGCGGCAGAGTACGGCGGATACAGGTCAATTTTGCCAAATACTGGACAAATGTAATGTCCTTAGTGAAGTGAGAGAACGATCACAATGCTATTTTTTGGCGATCAGCTGGCTGTGATACTGACGACGATATTCGGAAGGGGAGCGCTCGGTGTGCTTACGAAAGAGACGGCAAAAGTAGTTGCTGTCGGTAAATCCGCAGCGTGCGGCGATATCTTTAATTTTGAGGTCATAGCCTTTCAGCAGCTGGCGGGCGTGTTCCAGACGGGTCTGCGTCAGGTATTCATTGAACCCGACGTTCCCGGTCTTCTGAAAAAGGTGAGAGAGATAGTTAGGGGAAATATAAAATGCCCCGGCAACGGAATCCCGGGTCAGCGCCGAGGCATGGTTTTCATCAATAAAGCGACGAACGGCTTCGAATAATGCGCGGCTGCGGCTATCAGTGTGGATATCACTGCCAAGCAGATCGCGGCAGTGGCTGAGCAGACTTAATATCACCAGCCTGGCCGTGTCCTGCTCAGTTGGCTGCATCTGCAGCTCATTGAGCGTTTGCAGGAGAAACGCGCCCGTCCGGGGTCCTCTTCTGGCAATCTGCTGCTGTTGTATAAGAGCGTTACCCCGGTAGAGCTGAAGCGTCAGCTGCTGTTTGCCGAAGCTTATTCTGAGCGAGTTTGAAGAATGCAGTGGGACGTTCCCGGATGCGGAAAAGAAGGCTTCGCAGCGGATTTCCAGGATAACTGAGAGACAAGGTGATGTGCGGTTATTCTCGGCAGGCGTGACAAAATGCACTTGATCCAGGGGGAATGCGCCTTTAATCAGAGCCGTGAGGATGTGCGTAATATCGTGGAACATGTTTTGGATACCGGGGTATTGCCGGGTGGGCGCAAGCCCCCCCCGGCATAGCGGATTAGCCCGTGTTACGCATACCCGCCGCAACGCCCGCAATCGTCACCATCAGCGCCTGCTCAACGCGAGGATCCGGCTCTTTACCTTCTTCTTCCGCCAGACGAGAACGGTGCAGCAGCTCTGCCTGCAGGACGTTCAGCGGGTCGGTGTAGATGTTACGCAGCTGGATAGACTCGGCGATCCACGGCAGGTCTGCCATCAGGTGTGAGTCGTTGGCGATATCCAGCACCACTTTGATGTCGCCTTCCAGCAGTTCGCGCAGCTCTTTACCCAGCGCCCACAGCTCAGGCTTAACCAGACGCTGATCGTAGTATTCCGCCAGCCACAGGTCAGCTTTCGAGAAGACCATCTCCAGCATACCCAGACGGGTAGAGAAGAATGGCCAGTCGCGGCACATGGTTTCCAGTTCGTTCTGTTTACCGTCTTCCACCACTTTCTGCAGCGCGGCACCGGCACCCAGCCAGGCAGGCAGCATCAAACGGTTCTGCGTCCAGGCGAAAATCCATGGAATCGCGCGCAGTGACTCTACGCCGCCGGTCGGGCGACGCTTCGCCGGACGCGAGCCCAGCGGCAGTTTACCCAGTTCCTGCTCAGGAGTTGCCGAGCGGAAGTAAGGCACAAAATCTTTATTTTCACGCACGTAGCCACGGTAAAGATCGCAGGAGATCGCCGACAGTTCGTCCATGATATGGCACCAGGACGCTTTCGGCTCCGGCGGTGGCAGCAGGTTTGCTTCCAGAATGGCGCTGGTATAAAGCGACAGACTGCTGATGGTCACTTCCGGCAGGCCGTATTTGAAGCGGATCATCTCACCTTGCTCGGTCACGCGCAGGCCGCCTTTCAGGCTGCCTGGCGGCTGCGACAGCAGTGCCGCGTGTGCAGGTGCGCCGCCGCGGCCGATTGAGCCACCGCGTCCGTGGAACAGCGTCAGCTCAATACCGGCTTTCTCGCAGGTTTTAATCAGTGCATCCTGCGCCTGATACTGCGCCCAGGATGCCGCCATCACGCCCGCATCTTTGGCGGAGTCGGAATAGCCAATCATCACCATCTGCTTGCCCTGAATAAAGCCGCGATACCAGTCGATGTTCAGCAACTGGGTCATCACGTCGTTGGCGTTGTTCAGGTCATCGAGGGTTTCAAACAGCGGCGCCACCGGCAGGGCATAGTCGATGCCCGCTTCTTTCAGAAGCAGATGAACGGCCAGCACGTCGGACGGGGTCTTCGCCATGGAGATCACATAGGCGGCCACCGATCCTTTCGGTGCGTCCACGATCGCTTTACAGGTGTTGAGCACCTCGCGGGTTTCGTTGCTTGGCTCCCAGTTGCGCGGCAACAGAGGGCGCTTGGAGTTGAGTTCGCGGATCAGGAATGCCTGTTTGTCGGCTTCGGACCAGCTTTCATAGTCGCCGATGCCGAGATAGCGGGTCAGTTCACCCAGCGCTTCGGTATGGCGGGTACTTTCCTGACGTACGTCGATACGCACCAGCGGCACACCGAAACATTTCACGCGGCGCAGGGTGTCGAGCAATTCGCCGTTAGCGATGATGCCCATCCCGCAGGCCTGGAGTGATTTATAACAGGCGTACAGCGGTTCCCAGAGCTGTTCGTTCTGGCTGAGCAGGCCTTCCGGCTTCGGCAGACGCTGGCCTTTCAGGCGCGCTTCCAGCCAGGCCTGAGTCGCCATCAGCTGACCGCGCAGTTTTTTCATCAGGAAACGGTACGGCTCGCTGGCGCCTTCTTCACCGGCCAGCGCGCGCAGTTCCGGCGTCGCTTCGACCATAGACAGTTCGGAAATCAGCACCTGAATATCTTTCAGGAACAAATCGGTCGCTTTCCAGCGGCTCAGCAACAGAACGTGACGGGTGATTTCCGCAGTGACGTTCGGGTTGCCGTCGCGGTCGCCGCCCATCCAGGAGGTGAAGCGTACCGGCACAAAGTCGACCGGCAGGCGGTAGCCGAGGTTCTCTTCCAGCTGTTCGTTCAGCTCGCGCAGGTAGTTCGGCACCCCTTCCCACAGGCTGTTTTCCACCACCGCAAAGCCCCATTTGGCTTCGTCGACCGGGCTGGGGCGTTGCTTACGAATTTCATCGGTGTGCCAGGACTGAGCAATCAGCTGGCGCAGACGGCGCATCAGCTGGTTGCGTTCATAGTCGGCGATGTCTTTGTTATCCAGCTGCTTGAGGCAGTTGTTCACTTCCACCATTTTGTGGATCAGGGTACGACGGGTGATCTCGGTTGGGTGAGCGGTCAGAACCAGCTCCAGCGAGAGAGACTCCACCGCTTTTTTGATGGTGGCTTCGGTGAGATCGGGCTGGTCTTTCAGTTTACGCAGCGTACGGGCAATCACTTCCGGGTTGCTGGCAGCTTCGCCATTAGGCGAAATGCTGTGGTATTGCTCAGCGGTGTTGGCCAGGTTCAGGAACTGGCTGAAGGCACGGGCAACGGGCAGCAGCTCATCGTTGGAGAGGTTCTGCAAGGTGGTGAGCAGTTCCTGACGGCTGGCCTCGTTACCGGCACGGGAAGATTTAGACAGCTTGCGGATGGTTTCAACGCGTTCGAGGATGTTTTCCCCCAACGCATCTTTGATGGTATCTCCAAGCACTTTGCCGAGCATACTGACATTACTACGCAACGCGGAATATTGTTCGTTCATAAAAACCCAGTCACCCCATCATTTTTGTTTATGCCCATGCGAAAATCTGCTGGACAATATTTTGTCATCTCCCTTTATAAAGCCACGTAAAACCCCCGTCGTCAATTGCTGCGAAAACGGTTCAGCAAACGAATAAATGCGGGCAATTTACGAAATTTAATTCGCATTGCGTCAGATAAGAGATGCTTATGGGAATGTGACGGAGATCATGCGATTTGTTGCCCTCACTCTAACCCTCTCCCACCGGGAGAGGGTTAGAGTCGGTGCGGTTTTAATGCCAGCAGAAGTGGTGCACAACCTGGGTAATCAACTCGCGAGTGGGCTTGATGAAGCGGGTTTCCAGATACTCATCCGGCTGGTGCGCCTGGTTAATGGAGCCAGGGCCAAGGACCAGCGTCGGACACAGCGTCTGAATGAACGGCGCTTCGGTGCAGTAGTTCACCACGTCGGTTTTTTCACCAAGCAGTTTTTCCACCACTTCAACCAGCTGGTGATCCGGAGGGCACTCATAACCCGGGATCGGCGGATGCAGTTCGGAGACCGTCAGGCGGCCCGGCCAGCGCTCGCTCACCGGGGCCAGTGCTTCATTCAGCAAGCCGTCGAGATCGCTCAGCGTCATACCCGGCAGCGGGCGGATATCCATATGCAGTTCGCAGCAGGCGCAGATACGGTTGGAGGCATCGCCGCCGTGCAGGCTGCCGAGGTTTAGGGTCGGATACGGCACGGTGAATGCGTCATAGTGATAACGTTCTTTCAGCGAGTCGCGCAGGGTCATGATGCGCCCGATGGCGTCATGCATCAGCTCAATCGCATTTACGCCGCGCGCCGGATCGCTGGAATGACCGGACTGGCCCAGCACGCGCACGGCCGTCGAGATATGACCTTTGTGCGCGCGAATCGGTTGCAGTGACGTCGGCTCGCCGATAATGGCGCAATCCGGGCGAATCGACGTGTTTTCAGAGAAGTAGCGCGCGCCCGCCATGCTGGTCTCTTCGTCGGCGGTCGCCAGAATGTAGAGCGGCTTTTTCAGTTTTGTCACGTCCACGTCACGCAGCGCGTCGAGGATAAAGGCGAAGAAGCCTTTCATGTCGGCGGTGCCGAGACCATAGAGTTTGTTGTCGTGCTCGGTCAGGGTGAACGGATCGCGGGTCCAGCGGCCATCGTCAAACGGCACGGTGTCGGTATGACCGGCAAGCAGCAGGCCGCCCGCACCGGTTCCGGTGCTGGCCAGCAGGTTAAATTTATGACGGGTTCCGGGGACGGGCTGTACCTCAACGTTAAACCCAAGATCGCTAAACCAACCCGCCAGCAGATTGATTAAAGACTCATTGCTTTGATCCAGCGCTTCTTCCGTTGCACTGATGGACGGTGTGGCAATCAGGGCGCGGTAGATCTCGATAAATGGCGGTAAGTTCATTTTCATTGTTGACACACCTTAGGTCGTGATAGTATCAATATTCATGCAATAAATGTGAATAAAAATACATTAACGTTGAGCATAAAGGAACCCGATGTTGAATACGCTGATTGTAGGCGCTAGCGGTTATGCGGGCGCAGAGCTTGTAAGCTACGTGAATCGCCATCCACATATGACCATAACCGCTTTGACCGTGTCAGCGCAAAGCAATGATGCAGGAAAGTTAATTTCCGATTTGCATCCGTGGCTTTTGGGCATTGTCGATCTGCCGCTGCAGCCGATGTCTGACATCAGTGAGTTCACCGACGGCGTTGACGTGGTGTTTTTAGCCACTGCGCACGAAGTCAGTCATGACCTGGCACCGCAGTTCCTGGCAGCCGGCTGCGTGGTGTTCGATCTCTCCGGCGCGTTCCGCGTTAACGACGGCGCGTTCTACGAAAAATATTACGGTTTCACCCATCAGCACCCCGATCTGCTTGAAAAAGCGGTTTACGGCCTGGCGGAGTGGAGCACAGACAAACTCAAAGAAGCGGATCTGATTGCCGTGCCGGGCTGCTACCCGACGGCGGCGCAACTTTCCCTGAAACCGCTGATCGACGCAGGTCTGCTGGATCTGAACCAGTGGCCGGTGATCAATGCCACCAGCGGCGTGAGCGGAGCAGGGCGCAAAGCGGCGATCTCTAATAGCTTCTGCGAAGTGAGCCTTCAGCCGTATGGCGTGTTTAATCACCGCCATCACCCTGAAATCACGACGCATCTGGGTACGGACGTCATTTTCACGCCGCATCTGGGCAGCTTCCCGCGCGGGATCCTTGAAACCATCACCTGCCGCCTGAAACCGGGCGTGACCAAAGAGCAGGTGAGCGAGGTCTTCACGCAGGCGTATGCGGATAAACCGCTGGTGCGTCTGTATGACAAAGGCGTGCCGGCGCTGAAAAATGTGGTCGGGCTGCCATTCTGCGACATCGGCTTTGCCGTACAGGGCGAGCACCTGATTGTGGTCGCTGCAGAAGATAACTTACTCAAAGGCGCTGCCGCACAGGCAATGCAGTGTGCAAATATTCGTTTCGGCTTCCCTGAAACGCAGGCTCTTATTTAAGGTGTGATGATGAACCCATTAATTATCAAACTCGGTGGTGTACTGCTGGACAGCGAAGAAGCGCTGGAGCGTCTGTTTACCGCGCTGGTGAACTATCGTGAATCACACCAACGTCCGCTGGTGATTGTGCACGGCGGCGGCTGCGTGGTAGATGAGCTGATGAAAGGGCTCAACCTGCCGGTGAAAAAGAAAAACGGCCTGCGCGTCACGCCCGCTGACCAGATTGACATCATTACCGGCGCGCTGGCGGGAACGGCGAACAAAACGCTGCTGGCATGGGCGAAGAAACATCACATTGCCTCCGTGGGCCTCTGTCTGGGGGATGGCGACAGCGTAAAAGTGACCCAGCTCGATGAAGAGCTCGGCCACGTTGGACTGGCGCAGCCGGGTTCGCCTAAGCTGATTAACACGCTGTTGGAAGGTGGTTTCCTGCCAGTGGTGAGCTCTATCGGCGTGACCGAAGAGGGCGAGCTGATGAACGTTAACGCGGATCAGGCGGCAACGGCTCTGGCGGCTACGCTGGGCGCAGACCTGATCCTGCTTTCCGACGTGAGCGGCATTCTGGACGGCAAAGGCCAGCGCATCGCGGAAATGACCGCGGCCAAAGCCGAACAGCTGATCGCGCAGGGCATCATTACTGACGGCATGATCGTCAAAGTGAACGCCGCGCTGGATGCCGCTCGCACGCTGGGTCGCCCGGTGGATATCGCCTCCTGGCGTCACGCGGAACAACTGCCGGCGCTGTTTAACGGCACGCCGATTGGCACGCGTATTTTAGCGTAATCGATTTAATGTTTTGTAGGCCCGGTAAGCGCAGCGCCACCGGGCAATGAAATTCAAAGATATTAAGGAAGCATGTTATGGCACTTTGGGGTGGGCGTTTTACACAGGCAGCGGATCAGCGGTTCAAACAGTTCAATGACTCTTTGCGCTTCGACTACCGCCTGGC
The DNA here is from genome assembly GCF_049238025.1 of Enterobacter cloacae complex sp. IR5458. Lineage (NCBI taxonomy): Bacteria > Pseudomonadati > Pseudomonadota > Gammaproteobacteria > Enterobacterales > Enterobacteriaceae > Enterobacter > Enterobacter cloacae complex sp. IR5458. Next base: position 9,528 of record NZ_JBMKIF010000025.1, on the reverse strand, counting down.
CGAACAGGATATTGTCGGCTCTGTGGCCTGGTCCAAAGCGCTGGTGACCGTTGGCGTGCTGACCGCAGAGGAGCAGCTACAACTGGAAGAGGCGCTGAATAACCTTCTGGAAGAGGTGCGTCTGGATCCGCAGCAAATCCTGCAGAGCGATGCCGAGGATATTCACAGCTGGGTGGAAGGCAAACTTATCGACAAAGTCGGTCAGTTGGGTAAAAAGCTACACACCGGCCGTAGCCGTAACGACCAGGTTGCGACCGACCTGAAGCTGTGGTGTAAAGAGACCGTTGGCGAGCTGCTGGCAGCTAACCGTCAGCTGCAGAGCGCGCTGGTAGAGACCGCGCAGAACAACCAGGACGCCGTGATGCCGGGCTATACCCACCTGCAGCGCGCGCAGCCGGTGACCTTTGCCCACTGGTGTCTGGCCTATGTTGAGATGCTGGCGCGTGACGAAAGCCGTCTGCAGGACACCCTGAAACGTCTGGACGTCAGCCCGCTGGGCAGCGGCGCGCTGGCCGGTACCGCGTATGAAATCGACCGTGAACAGCTCGCAGGCTGGCTGGGCTTTGCGTCCGCCACCCGTAACAGCCTGGACAGCGTCTCTGACCGTGACCATGTACTGGAGCTGCTCTCCAATGCGTCTATCGGGATGGTGCATCTGTCGCGCTTTGCCGAAGACCTGATCTTCTTTAACTCCGGTGAAGCCGGTTTTGTGGAGCTGTCCGACCGCGTGACGTCCGGATCTTCCCTGATGCCGCAGAAGAAAAACCCGGACGCGCTGGAGCTGATTCGCGGCAAGTGTGGCCGTGTGCAGGGCGCACTGACCGGTATGATGATGACCCTGAAAGGGTTGCCACTGGCGTACAACAAAGATATGCAGGAAGACAAAGAAGGGCTGTTCGACGCGCTCGACACCTGGCTGGACTGTCTGCATATGGGCGCCCTGGTGCTGGACGGCATTCAGGTGAAACGTCCGCGCTGCCAGGAAGCGGCGCAGCAAGGCTATGCGAACTCTACCGAACTGGCGGATTACCTGGTCGCGAAGGGCGTACCGTTCCGTGAAGCGCACCATATTGTGGGCGAAGCGGTGGTGGAGGCGATTCGTCAGGGTAAACCGCTGGAAGACCTGGCGCTTGCTGACCTGCAGAAGTTCAGTGCGGCTATCGGGGAGGATGTCTATCCGATTCTGGCGCTGCAATCCTGCCTGGATAAGCGTGCCGCGAAAGGCGGCGTGTCGCCGAAGCAGGTCGCTCAGGCGATTATGGATGCGAAAAACCGGTTGGTTTGATCGGTGCGGGTGGGTGCCCTCACCCCGGCCCTCTCCCATAGGGAGAGGGAGCAAACACTAAAAATGGCAACTTCGGTTGCCATTTTGCGTTTACCTCGGGCTTTTTTGTGCAAAAAAAAGCGGACCACGGGGTCCGCAAAAGTTCACGTTGGCTTTAGTTGTTCGAGTTTTGAGAGAAACTCGATGACGGTGCGGGGACGTCAAGGGTCAAACACGTGCCGCCTCGTCTATGTGGTGTATTATTCAACAGAAAGCTTGATAGGGATAATCGTTCGTTGCTATGCTATCTATCGCCATGAACTATCGTGGCGACGGAGGATGAATAATGAATATTCGTGATCTTGAATACCTGGTAGCGCTAGCCGAGCACCGCCATTTTCGCCGTGCTGCAGATTCCTGCCACGTCAGCCAGCCGACGCTGAGCGGTCAGATCCGCAAGCTGGAAGATGAGCTGGGCGTGATGCTGCTGGAGCGCACCAGTCGTAAGGTACTGTTCACCCAGGCCGGTTTGTTGCTGGTGGATCAGGCGCGCACCGTGCTGCGCGAGGTCAAAGTGCTCAAGGAAATGGCAAGCCAGCAGGGGGAAGCGATGTCCGGCCCACTGCATATTGGCCTGATCCCAACCGTTGGCCCGTATCTTTTGCCGCACATCATTCCAATGTTGCACCAGACTTTCCCAAAACTCGAAATGTACCTGCATGAAGCGCAAACCCATCAACTGCTGGCGCAGTTAGATAGCGGCAAGCTTGACTGCGCTATTCTGGCGCTGGTGAAAGAGAGCGAAGCGTTTATTGAAGTGCCGCTGTTCGATGAGCCAATGATGCTGGCGATCTATGAAGATCACCCGTGGGCGAACCGCGATCGCGTGCCGATGGCCGATCTGGCCGGTGAAAAGCTGCTGATGCTGGAAGATGGCCACTGTCTGCGCGATCAGGCAATGGGCTTTTGCTTTGAAGCGGGTGCCGACGAAGATACCCATTTCCGCGCAACCAGCCTGGAAACGCTGCGTAATATGGTGGCGGCGGGAAGCGGGATTACGCTGCTGCCTGCGCTGGCCGTGCCGCGCGAGCGTAAGCGTGATGGCGTGGTTTATCTGCCGTGCATTAAGCCGGAACCGCGTCGCACGATCGGCCTTGTTTATCGTCCGGGGTCACCGCTGCGCAGCCGCTATGAGCAGCTGGCAGAGGCCATCCGCGGTGCGATGGATGGCCATTTCGATAACGCGTTAAAACAGGCGGTTTAAGCCGTTCAGCGCGGCGACCCGATAGGCTTCCGCCATAGTCGGGTAGTTAAAGGTGGTGTTAACGAAGTACTCAATGGTGTTACCGCCGCCTTTTTGCTCCATAATCGCCTGGCCGATGTGAATGATTTCCGCCGCGCGTTCACCAAAGCAGTGAATGCCGAGGATCTCTTTCGTCTCGCGATGGAACAGGATTTTCAGCGTCCCCACGCTCATTCCGACAATTTGCGCCCGCGCCAGATGTTTAAACTGCGCGCGACCCACCTCATATGGCACTTTCATTGACGTCAGCTGCTGCTCGGTTTTCCCTACGGAACTGATTTCCGGAATGGTATAGATGCCGGTCGGGATATCTTCGATCAGATGCGCCGTCGCTTCACCTTTCACCAGCGCCTGTGCGGCAATACGGCCCTGGTCATAAGCGGCAGAGGCCAGGCTTGGGTAACCAATCACGTCGCCGACCGCGTAAACGTGCGGCAGGGCAGTCTGGTACATGCTGTTGACCTTCAGCTGACCGCGGCTGTCGGTCTCAAGTCCGATATTCTCCAGCTGCAGGGAATCGGTGTTGCCGGTACGACCGTTGGCGTACAGCAGGCAGTCCGCTTTCAGCTTCTTACCGGACTTGAGGTGCATGATCACACCGTCGTCGCAACCTTCAATCTTCTCGTACTCTTCGTTGTGGCGAATCACCACGCCGCTGTTCCAGAAGTGGTAGGAGAGAGAGTCTGACATCTCCTGATCGAGGAATGCCAGCAGGCGGTCGCGCGTGTTGATGAGATCAACTTTGACATCCATTCCGCGGAAGATCGACGCATATTCGCAGCCAATGACCCCTGCGCCATAGATAATGACGTGGCGGGGTTCATGGTGCAGGCTCAGAATCGAGTCGCTGTCGTAAACGCGCGGGTGCGAGAAGTCGACGTCGGCCGGGTGGTAAGGGCGCGATCCGCAGGCAATCACAAATTTTTCGGCGGTGAGTGTCTCAACCGAACCGTCGTGGCATTCAAGTGCCAGGGTGTGTTCATCCACAAAATGCGCGTTGCCCTGCAAAATCTCACAGTGGTTACGCTCATAAAACCCCTGGCGCATGCGCGTCTGCTGGTTAATGACGGTATCCGCATGATTCAGGATGTCGGCAAAGGAGGAACGAAGAAGTCGGGAGTGGTCGCTGTAAAGAGGGTTCTGGTTAAATTCGATAATGCGGCTAACGGCGTGGCGGAGGGCTTTTGAAGGGATGGTGCCCCAGTGGGTGCAACCGCCGCCGACATTATGGTAGCGCTCAATGACCGCTACTCTGGCTCCCTGTTTCACCAGACCCATAGCAGCGCCTTCGCCGCCGGGGCCGGAACCAATAACTATTGCGTCGTAATCGTAGGAATGTGGCATGGTAAGGCTTACCTGTTCTTATACATAAAAGCAACAGAATCATAACATCATTGCCAGGGTAACCCAATTATCGTTGTGCTTTTTTCCGGCAGTGGAGCACAAACCGCACGTAAACAATCATTCACAAAGCCAGGCAAACAGATTAATTTTATTCTCTGGTATAGTGCCAGCAGGCCTTTGGAAGGATTCAACTATCGTGATGGGCGTAAGAGCACAACAAAAAGAGAAAACCCGGCGTTCGCTGGTGGAAGCCGCATTCAGTCAACTGAGTGCCGAGCGGAGTTTTGCCAGTTTGAGCCTGCGCGAAGTCGCACGCGAGGCCGGAATTGCGCCAACGTCCTTCTATCGTCATTTCCGTGATGTGGATGAACTGGGCCTGACCATGGTCGATGAAAGCGGTCTGATGCTGCGCCAGCTGATGCGCCAGGCACGTCAGCGTATCGCCAAAGGGGGGAGCGTGATACGCACCTCCGTGTCGACCTTTATGGAATTTATTGGCAATAACCCCAACGCGTTTCGTCTGCTTTTGCGCGAGCGTTCGGGCACATCGGCGGCGTTTCGTGCCGCCGTCGCGCGTGAAATTCAGCACTTCATCGCGGAACTTGCCGACTATCTTGAACTCGAAAACCATATGCCGCGTGCGTTTACTGAAGCACAGGCTGAGGCGATGGTGACGATTGTTTTCAGCGCGGGTGCCGAAGCGCTGGATGTCAGCATTGAACAACGCAAACAGCTCGAAGAGCGACTGGTATTGCAGCTCAGGATGATCTCCAAAGGCGCGTACTACTGGTATCGCCGTGAACAAGAGAAACTGGCACATCAAACCGAAGAGTGAAGGTGAGTAATGAAACAGTCAGGTCAGGATAAAGGGACGCTGTTGCTGGCATTGATCGCTGGCTTATCCATTAATGGGACGTTTGCCGCTATTTTTAGCTCAATTGTTCCGTTTTCGATTTTCCCGCTTATTGCGCTGGTGCTGACGGTGTACTGCCTGCATCAACGTTACCTGAACCGCACCATGCCGGTGGGGTTACCGGGGCTGGCCGCTGCCTGCTTTATTCTCGGCGTATTGCTGTATAGCACCGTGGTGCGTGCGGAGTACCCGGATATCGGATCTAACTTCTTCCCTGCGGTACTGTCTGTGGCGCTGGTATTCTGGATTGGCTCGCGCATGCGTAGCCGTAAGAGCCAGTTACCAGAGTAATGAATTATTTGTAGGGCAGGTAAGCGAAGCGCCACCTGCCAAAAACGGCCTACAGATTACCGTGCGGTAAGTAAAACGCCGCACTCCATATGGTGCGTATACGGGAACTGATCGAACAGCGCCAGACGTTCAACGTTGTGCGTCTGGCTTAATGTTTCGAGGTTCTTGCACAGCGTCTCCGGGTTACAGGAGATGTACAAAATGCGCGGGTACGCCTGCACCATCTTTTCGGTTTCGCTGTCCAGGCCACTGCGCGGCGGGTCGACAAAAATCGTCTCACACTGGTAGCTCTTCAGGTCGATCCCTTCCAGGCGGTTAAACGCCCGCACGCCGTTCATGGCCTGCGTAAACTCTTCTGCGGCCATACGAATGATCTGCACGTTGTCGATATGGTTAGCGGCAATGTTGTACTGCGCGGCGGCAACTGACGGCTTGGCAATTTCGGTTGCCAGAACGCGATCAAAGTTACGTGCCAGGGCCAGGGAGAAGTTGCCGTTACCGCAGTACAGCTCAAGCAGGTCGCCTTTAGATCCTTCCGTCGCCTTGAGCGCCCACTCCAGCATCTGCACGTTCATCGCGGCGTTCGGCTGAGTGAAGCTGTTCTCGACCTGACGATAAATCATCTCTTTACCCGCCACCGGCAAACGCTCATCGACGTAATCCTGATCCAGCATGATTTTGGTTTTGGTCGCGCGGCCAATCAGGTGGACATTGATGTTCTGCGCACGCAGCGCATCGCGCAGGGCTTCTGCCTGTTCGCGCCATTCGTCGGTCAGCGCTTTGTGGTAGAGCAGAGAGACAATCGCCTGATTGCTTTGCGTGGTCAGATAGTCAATCTGGAACAGCTTATGACGCAGCACCGGATTATCGCGCACACCGTCAATGATTAGGGTCATCAGCTGGTTGATGAGCTCACTCGCCGCCGGGAAGCTGTCCACGCGAATGCGGGATTTTGTCTGCTGATCGAAAATGATGTGGTACAGGTCATTTCCGTCGTGCCAGATGCGGAACTCGGCGCGCATGCGGTAGTGGCTGACGGGAGAGCGGAACACCTCGGGAACGGGCGCGTTGAACGGCGTCATCATACTTTGCAGGCGGACGACTTTCTCTGCCAGCTGCGCGTCGTACTGTTCTGTCGGGAGGTGTTCTGGGGTCATGATGCGTCCTGAGTGATAAAGAATTACGCGGGGATTGTAGGCATTGTGCAGGGGATGTCCAGATTTAATGGCTCATAGCTGTCTGGACATCTATACGTGTCTAATTGTAGCATTCTGTTTCCGGTCTCCTGAGAGTGAAAAGGGAATCCAGTGTAATTCTGGAGCTGACGCGCAGCGGTAAAGACTGGCGGGATGAACGTTGTAGACACTGTGAAAATGGGAAGTCTTCATCCGTATAACGCCACCTAGCCCGAAGACCTGCCGGGATCACGTCGCATTTGGTTTCATCATCGCGTGCTATCGATGGGGCCTGCGGCATCCTTCTTATATTGTGGATGCTTTAACAATGATTAAAAAAGTATCGCTGTTGACGGCGCTGTCCGTCACGGCATTTTCGGGCTGGGCGCAGGATAGCGCCGACTCGTTGGTGGTGACGGCAAATCGTTTTGAACAACCGGCAAAAACCGTTCTGGCGCCGACGTCCGTTGTGACGCGAGAAGATATTGAACGCTGGCAGGCAAAGAGTGTTGTGGAAATCATGTCGCGCTTGCCGGGAGTGGACATCGCGCAAAGTGGTGGCCTGGGTGCGACCTCTTCTACTTTTATTCGTGGTACTGAGTCCCGTCACGTTCTGGTTCTGATTGACGGTGTACCGCTGAACAATGCCGGGATCAGCAACGTTCCCGATCTTAGCCAAATCCCCACCTCGCTGATTCAGCGCATTGAGTACATCCGCGGCCCGCGTTCTGCGCTGTATGGCTCCGACGCGATTGGCGGTGTGATCAACATTATCACCGGGCGCGATAAACCGGGCGCGGAAATTTCTGCCGGAGTGGGTTCTAAGGGTTATCAAACTTATGACGGTTCTTTCCAGCAGGTTCTGGATAAAACCAAAATCACCATGGCGGGTAATTACACTTATACCCGTGGTTTCGATATCGGTGCGAAAGATGCTCCGCGTCAGCCGGATCGTGACGGTTTTATGAGTAAGTCACTTTACGGTTCTGTGGAACAGCAAATTACCGATAGCATAAGTGGTTTTTTCCGCGGCTTTGGTTACGACAATCGCACTGCGTATGACGGCTATGACCATTACGATGCTAATTTTGTTGTTGATGGACGACCGGATACGCGCCAACTCTACAGTCAAAATTGGGATACTGGCCTGCGCTACAGTCAGGGGATATTTAAATCGCAGTTGGCCATAGGTTATGGTCGCAGCAAAGATCAGAACTATGACCCGAAGAAAGGGCGTTATTCAGATTCCGCAACGACGGACGATGTGAAGCAGTACACCACACAGTGGTTAAATTCCCTTGAAGTAGGTCATGGTAATATCGGTGCGGGCCTGGACTGGCAGAAACAAAAAACTCAGGCTGGTTCTAGCACTATGGATAACGGCTATGAGCAGCGCAATACGGGCGTCTTCCTCTCGGCGATGCAGCAATTTGACAGCATCACGTTAGAAGCTGCGGCACGTAACGATGATAACTCGAATTTTGGCAATCATGCTACGTGGCAAACCAGTGCTGCGTGGGAGTTTATCGATGGTTACCGGATTATTGGTTCATATGGCACGGCTTATAAAGCACCGACGATGAGCCAGATTCACAGTGAGAAATATGGCAATCCTGACCTTAAGCCTGAAGAGAGCAAACAGTGGGAAGGAGGCTTTGAAGGTCTGACGGGGCCGGTTAACTGGCGCGTAACGGGTTATCGTAACGACATTGATAACCTAATTGGCTACGACGCAAACTACCGTTACTACAATGTGGACGAAGCCCGTATCAAAGGGATTGAAGCCACTGCGCAGTTTGATACCGGTCCGGTAGGGCACCAAATTTCCTATGACTATGTTGACCCACGTAATACTAAAACCAATGAAGTTCTGGCGCGCCGTTCTAAGCAGCAGGTTAAGTATCAGCTTGACTGGCAGGTATGGGTTCTCGACTGGAATGTTTCCTATCGTTATTTGGGTACACGCTATGACGTTGCGGTCGATCCGAATACCTATTCTACAGAACGTGTGAAAATGGGTGGTGTCAGCCTGTGGGATGTCGCAGTTTCGTATCCTGTCACCTCACACCTCACAGTTCGTGGTAAAATAGCCAACCTGTTCGATAAAGATTACGAGACAGTTTATGGCTACCAAACTGCAGGACGGGAATACACCTTGTCTGGCAGCTACACCTTCTAATCCGCGTCCCACCGTGCTGGTATTTGATTCCGGCGTCGGTGGGCTTTCGGTCTATGATGAGATTCGGCATCTCCTGCCGGATCTCCATTACATTTACGCTTTCGATAACGTCGCGTTCCCGTACGGGGAAAAGAGTGAGGACTTTATCGTCGAGCGCGTGGTTGAAATCGTCACCGCAGTGCAAAAGCGCTATCCCCTTGCACTGGCCGTCATCGCCTGTAATACGGCGAGCACCGTTTCCCTTCCCGCCCTGCGTGAAAAATTCCCGTTCCCGGTTGTGGGCGTCGTGCCTGCAATCAAGCCTGCGGCACGTTTGACGGCGAATGGCATTGTGGGATTGCTGGCCACGCGAGGTACGGTAAAGCGTCCTTATACCCGCGAGCTGATCGAGCGTTTTGCTAACGAATGCCAGATTGCGATGCTCGGTTCGGCAGAGCTGGTGGAGATGGCCGAAGCGAAATTGCATGGACAGGCGGTATCACTCGACGAGCTGCGTCGTATTCTTCGTCCATGGTTGCGGATGCCCGAACCCCCGGATACGGTTGTGCTCGGCTGCACCCACTTCCCGCTACTACAGGAAGAGCTGTTAGAGGTACTGCCGGAGGGAACACGGCTGGTGGATTCCGGTGCGGCTATCGCGCGTCGTACGGCCTGGCTGCTGGAACATGAAGCGCCTGATGCGAAATCAGCCGATGCGAATATTGCTTTTTGTATGGCAATTACGAAAGAGACTGAGCAACTTTTACCCGTTTTACGCCGTTATGGCTTTCAAACGCTCGAAAAACTGGCGCTATAGCACGGTTTTGAGCAAAAAAGAGACGGTTGAAAGTTTTTTTTAAAAGAGGGGTTGTCAACGTCTGAGAACTCCCTATAATGCGCCTCCACTGACACGGAACAACGGCTTACAGGCCGCCGGGTTAGCGGGGTTCAGAGATGAACGCCAACAGAGAAAAGCAAAAATAATCGCTTGACTCTGAATGAGGAAAACGTAATATACGGGACCTCGCAACGGTGAGCTGAAAGCCGCGTTGCAACTGCTCTTTAACAATTTATCAGACA